>JAKAMA010000245.1 GCA_021813085.1 Chloroflexota bacterium
GCGCCGGCGCGACGGCAGAGGACGGCCGCTCCGGCCCCGGGTGCTGCGCCTGCTGGCGCCCGTGCTCCTGGCGCTGGCGCTGGCGCTGGTGCTGCGCGGCATCGCCGAGGCGCCGGCGGAGGACGCGTGACGGCAGGCCAGGCGCTGCGACCATCACAGGCGCGCCCCGATGTTGGATGCCGGGTGTTCGAGACGGGAGCCGCGCCGGACCTCCGGGCGCGTGTGATCTGATTCCATGGATGTCCTGCTGATCGGGTCGGGGGCACGCGAACACGCGATCGCGTGGAAGCTGCGGCAGTCGCCGCGGCTGGGCGCGCTGTACGCGGCGCCGGGCAACGCCGGCATCGCGCAGCTCGCGGAGACGGTGCCGCTCGCGGTGCCGAAGGCGGACGCGCCGCAGGAGCGGATCGACGCCTACTGCGACGCGGTGGTGGCGGCGGCGCGCGAGCGAAGCGCGGAGCTCGTGGTCGTCGGGCCGGAGGACCCGCTGAGCTTCGGGCTCGTCGACCGGCTGCAGATCGCCGGCATCCCGGCGTTCGGGCCGGCGCAGGCGGCGGCTCGCATCGAATCGTCGAAGGCGTTCGCGAAGGAGGTCATGCGGCGTCACGGCGTGCCGATGGGCGCGGCGGCGCGCTTCGACGACTTCGAGGCGGCGTGCGCGTACGTCGCATCGCGCGCGGGCGATGTCGTCGTGAAGGCGGACGGGCTGGCGGCGGGCAAGGGGGCGATCGTCACGAGCTCGCACGAGGAAGCGGTCGACGCGCTGCGGGACCTGATGCTCGAAGGCGCGCTCGGGGCGGCGGGGCGCACGGTGGTCATCGAAGACAGGCTGGCGGGCCGCGAGGTGAGCGCGCACGCGTTCAGCGACGGGCGCAGCGTCGTGCACATGCCGTTCGCCTGCGACCACAAGGCGGCGTACGACGGCGGCCGCGGGCCAAACACCGGCGGCATGGGCGCCTACAGCCCCGCACCCTGGTTGCGCGACGACGTGGCCGAGGCCGTCCGGCGCGAGGTGACGGAACGGACGATCGCCGCGCTGGCGGCCGAGGGTGCGCCGTACCGGGGCGTGCTCTTTCCGGGGCTGATGATCACGGACGAGGGGCCGCGCGTCCTCGAGTTCAACGCCCGCTTCGGCGACCCGGAGACGGAGGTGCTCCTGCCGCTGCTGGACAGCGACCTGCTCGAGATCATGGTCGCCTGCGCGGACGGGACGCTCGACCGGGTCGACGTGCGCTGGAGCGACGACGCGGCGGTGACCGTGATGCTGGCATCGGGCGGGTACCCGGGGCCGTACGAGAGCGGCAAGGTGATCGACGGGCTGGACGATGTCGACGCGGACGGGCTGGTGTTCCACGCCGGCACGAACCTCGACGCTTCGGGGCGCACGATCACGAGCGGCGGGCGGGTGCTGGCAGTGACGGCGACGGCGCCGACGATCGCGCAGGCACGCGAGAAGGCGTACCGGAACGTCGACCGGATCCGCTTCGACGGGATGCACTACCGCCGGGACATCGGCGCGGGCGACGTCGCCCCGTCCTCCCCCTCCGCCCCTGGTGGGAGAGACCCGACGGCCCGTCCGGGGGGTTGGGGGGTGAGAGCTACATGACCGCGCTGGTGGCTGTGCTGATGGGCTCGCAGTCCGACATGGAGACGATGGCGCCGTGCATGGAGACGCTCGATCGCTTCGGCATCCCGCACGAGGTGCACGTGATGTCGGCGCATCGCGCGCCGGACAGGGTGCGGGCGTACGTGTCGTCGGCGCGCGAACGGGGGATCGAAGTGATCATCGCGGCCGCGGGCGGCGCGGCGGCGCTGCCGGGGGTGTGCAAGGCGTACACGCCGCTGCCGGTGATCGGCGTGCCGCTGGCGTCGAGCGAGCTTCGGGGCGTCGACGCGCTGTACTCGATCGTGCAGATGCCGCCGGGGATGCCGGTGGCGACGGTGGCGATCGGCGCGTGGGGGGCGCGCAACGCGGCCACGCTCGCGGCGGAGATCCTGGCGCTGGGGCACGAGGACATCCGGGCGGCGTACGACGCGTATCGCGCGGGGCTGGCCGGCGGCTAGCGGGCGGCTGCGAGATCGCGGACACTGGAAGGTGGAGGATGGAGCGTGGAGGAGGGCTGCGCTGTAGGGGCGCTGCTTGCCGCGCCCCCGCGTCGCCCCTCCAACGGAGCGCAGCGAGCAGCGTCCCTCCGTCGTGATCCGTCGCACGGCGCAGCCGGGGGCGGCCGCGCTCCCGTCCGGGATGAGCACCTTGGTGTCTGCTGCTTGCTGTCTGTCGCCGGCGGGAGACTGAGCCGATGATCGAGCGCTACACACGTCCCGAGATGGGGGCGATCTGGTCTGACGCCGGGAAGTTCGACCGCTGGCTGGCGGTCGAAGTGGCGGTCGTCGACGCCTGGGCGGAGGCCGGACGGGTGCCGGCCGCGGACGCTGACAAGGTGCGGCGGGCGCGGTACAACCTCGACGACCTGAACCGCTACCAGGCGGAGACGCACCACGACGTCACGGCGTTCCTGCGCTCGGTCGCCGACAGCCTCGGCGACGAGGGGCGCTGGGTACACCTCGGGCTGACGTCGTCGGACGTCTGGGACACGGCGACGGCGCTGCAACTGCGCGACGCGGCATCGATCATCGAATCGGGGCTGGCGGAGCTACGGGGCGTGCTCGAGCGGCGGGCGGTCGAGTTCAAGGACACGCTGACGATCGGGCGCTCGCACGGCGTGCACGCCGAGCCGACGACGTTCGGGCTGAAGCTGGCCGGATGGGTCGCGGAGGTGCGGCGCGGCCAGCAGCGCCTGGCCGACGCGAAGGCGCAGATCGCGGTCGGCAAGATCAGCGGTGCCGTCGGCACGCACGCGACGGTTCCACCGGAGATCGAGGAGCGCGTGTGCGCGCGCCTGGGCCTCGGCGTGGAGCCGGTGAGCACGCAGGTGGTGGCGCGCGACCGGCACGCGCAGTTCGTGCTGACGCTGTCGCTCGTCGGGGCGTCGATCGAGCGGTTCGCGCTGGAGCTGCGGCACCTGCAGCGGACCGAGGTGCTGGAGACGGAGGAGCCGTTCAGCGAGGGCCAGACCGGCTCCAGCGCGATGCCGCACAAGCGCAACCCGGAGCTGTGCGAGCGCGTCTGCGGATTAGCGCGCGTGCTGCGCGGCCACGCGGTGACGGCGACGGAGAACGTCGCGCTGTGGCACGAACGGGACATCTCGCACTCATCGGCGGAGCGGATCATCCTGCCGGACTCGTGCATCCTCCTCGACTACATGCTGTCGCTGTTCGCGCAAATCATGCGGGGCTTGCAGGTCTATCCGGAGCACATGCGGCGCAACCTGGAGCTGACACAGGGGCTCGTGTTCTCGCAGCGGGTACTGCTGGCGCTGATTGACGCCGGCATGTCGCGCCAGGACGCGTACAAGATCGTGCAGTCGCACGCGATGCGGGCGTGGAAGGAGCGCGCGGCGTTCCGCCCGCTGCTCGAGGCGGACGCGCGCGTCACCTCGTGCCTCGACGGCGCGGCGCTGGACGCGATCTTCGACTACGCCCCCTACACGCGCCACGTCGACGACGGCTTCCGGCGGCTCGGACTCGTGTGAACGCCGACCTGCGGGGACAGCACGACCTCGGCGATATCGTCGGGCTGGCGTACCGGGTGTACGGGCGGCACTTCGCGACGCTCCTGGGCATCGCCCTGACGACGGTGCCGCTCCAGATGCTGATCGCGGTCGTGCAGCGGCGCGTGGGGTCGCATGCGGCGCAGCAGAACATCGTCTCGCTGCTGATCATCCCGGCGGTGCTCGTCTCGCTGCTCGCGAGCGCGGCGCTGATCGCGGCGGTGCACGAGATCTCCGGCGGCACGGCGCCCGGCTTCTCCCGCGCGATCGACGCCGCGTTCGAGCGCTTCCGGCCCGTCATCGCGACGGCGCTCCTGGCCGCGGGGCTCGGCGTGCTCTCGCTCGCCGCTGTACCGGTGCTGACCCTCTGGTGGCTGACGCATCCGGGTGCCACGGTCGATGGCCGCCGCAACTGGTGGTTGGTGACCGTGCCGTTCGCGCTCACGCTGTACCTCTCCGTGCGCTGGCTCTTCGCCGAGCAGGCGGTGATGATCGAGGGCGGCGACCGCTGGACCGCGCTAGACGCGAGCGCGGGCGCCGTGCGCGGGCGCTGGTGGCGGACCTTCGGGATCGTGGTGGTGATCACGCTGATCCAGCTCGGGCCGCTGCTGCTTGCGACCGCGGCTACGCTGGCGCCGGCGCTGGTGGCGGCGGTGGTGACGAGCGTCGTGTCAGCGCTCGTGTTACCATTCGCGGTGACCGCACAGACGCTGTTGTACTACGACCTGAAAGCGAGAAGACAAGCCGATGCCAGTGCTGATCGACTCCCCGCTTCCGAACAGGACGTACCGCGGTAAGGTCCGCGACACGTACGACCTGGGCGACCGCCTGCTCATCGTCGCGACCGACCGGATCTCCGCGTTCGACGCCGTGCTGCCAACGG
>JAKAMA010000246.1 GCA_021813085.1 Chloroflexota bacterium
ATCGACGAGGCGGCGAGCAAGCACGTCATCGAGCAGCAGTCGATGACGCCCGAGTTGCGCGACCTCAAGCGGCGCCTCGACGAGCTGAACATGGAGACGGAGGCCGCCGCCACGCGCCAGGACTACGAGGCCGCCGCGCGCATCCGCCAGGATGTCCTCAAGGTCCAGGCGGAGTACGAGGAGCGAAAGGCCGAGTGGGCGCAGACGCACACCGCCGACATGACCGTCACCGAGCAGGACATCGCCGAGCTGATCGCGTCGATGACGGGCATCCCTGTGAGCCGCATGCTCGAGGGCGAAGCGGAGAAGCTGCTGCACATGGAGGAGGCGCTGCACCAGCGCGTGATCGGCCAGGACAAGGCGGTCGAGGCCGTGTCCGAGGCGTTGCGCCGCGCCCGTGCCGGCCTGAAGGACCCGAAGCGCCCGATCGGCAGCTTCATCTTCCTCGGACCGACCGGCGTCGGCAAGACGGAGCTGGCGCGCGCGCTCGCGCAGTACCTGTTCGATGACGAGGAGGCGATGATCCGCCTCGACATGTCGGAGTACCAGGAGCGCCACACCGTCTCCCGCATCGTCGGCAGCCCGCCGGGCTACGTCGGCTACGAGGAGGGCGGCGCGCTCACCGAGGCGGTGCGGCGGCGCCCGTACCGGGTGATCCTGTTCGACGAGATCGAGAAGGCGCACCCCGACCTGTTCAACCTGCTGCTCCAGATCCTCGACGACGGAAGGCTGACCGACGGCCAGGGCCGGACGGTGGACTTCCGCAACGCGATCATCATCATGACCTCGAACCTGGGCACCAGCTCGGAGAACAAGGGCCGCTTCGGCTTCGTCACCAGCCGCGCCCAGGACGACGGCCAGCGCGAGCAGCGGCAGGAGGTGCTGGAGCGCGCCCTGCGCGAGGCCTTCCGGCCGGAGTTCCTGAACCGGATCGACGAGATCATCGTCTTCGAGCCGCTCACGGAGAAGGAGCTCGAGCAGATCGTCGAGCTGATGCTGGGCGAGGTGCGCAAGCGCCTCTCCGACCGCCGCGTGGACTTCGTCGTCACCGAGGCGGCGAAGGCGGAGCTGGTGAAGGAGGGCTTCGACCGCATGTACGGCGCGCGGCCGCTCCGCCGCACGGTGCAGCGCCAGATCGAGAACCCGCTGGCGAAGCGCATCCTCGCCGGCGAGTTCAGCGAGGGCGACGTCGCGCAGGTGGACTTCGCCGACGGCCAGTACGTCTTCTCGAAGGCCGCCTCCGGCCCCGCCGAGCGCGAGCCTGCCGCAGCAGCCGCCCGCGCCTAGAAGGCGCCGATCCCGCCCCGTAGGGGCGCTGCTTGCCGCGCCCCGCCGCTTGCCGCGCCCCGCCGCTTGCCGCGCCCCGGTCGTGATGCTCGTCGCGCGTCACGTGTCGACGACCGACCAGCGACCGACCACCTGCGGCCGCGCACGTAGGGGCGCCGCTTGCCGCGCCCCGCCGCTTGCTGCGCCCCGCCGCTTGCTGCGCCCCGCTGCTTGCCGCGCCCCGCCGCTTGCCGCGCCCCCGTCGTGACGCCACCCGCGTGTCGCGGGCGGACCACGGGCCATCGACCACCGACAACCGACCACCTACCCCGGGTGCCCCAGACCCCGAAACCTGCTTCAATACCCACCGGCGCCCAGGAGCCGGCCGGCGCATCCGGCCTCTGACCTCCCACCTCCGGGCGACCACAGGACAGGGGGTACCGCGTGCCGGTCCGGATCAAGCGCGTCGACCACGTGAGCATGGCCGTCTGGAAGATCGACGACCAGTTGCCGTTCTTCACCGACGTCTTCGGCTGGAAGGAGGCGGGCCGCTTCCGCAACGACGAGGCGGGCTTCGCCGGCGTCGTGCTCGACGTCCCCGGCGCCGACGGCCAGCGCCAGATGCAGTGGGAGATCATCGAGCCCATCGGCGACGACAGCTTCATCGCCAAGTTCCTGCGCGAGCGCGGGCCGGGGCTGCATCATGTCACGCTCGAGGTGCCCGACGCCGACCGCGCGGCCGATGCCCTGCGCGGCCACGGCATCGAGCCCTTCGGCGGCCCGCGCGTCGCCTACGACTGGAAGGAGCTGTTCGTCCACCCGAAGTCGTCGGGTGGCGTCCTCTTCCAGCTCTACGAGCAGCTCGACGAGCCGGGCAGCTTCGGCGAGCCGCCGCCCGCGTAGGCGGGTGCTGGTCGTTTGAGGTTAGAGGTGACCGGCACGGCGCAAACGGTCCGCGCCCAGCGCTATCGTCGCCGCGTGCCCGTACGACGCGGGGTCGCTACCGCTGATGTCGGACGGCCCTCTCCGGCGGCGCGCCGTGAAGCTGCCGCGGCCGGCCGAGGGCGCGATGCGCGTGCTACGTCCGTGTACGCCTCGACGAAGTAGTCGTACCGTCGAAGGTCCAGCGGCTCGCCGATCAGCCGCTCGACGAGCGGCCGCTGCTTCTCCGTCACCGGGTAGCACAGCACCATCTGCGGATCGTTGCTATCGGGCTCGAACAACCGTTGAAGCTGCGCGAGTCGGGCTCCACGCAGCGCATAGCCGCGGACGAGCCGCTCGTCACCGCTCTTCCTGAACTGGGTAACCCATCGGCGCATGCTCACGGCTCGACCTTTCGACGCTTGCTCGGGCGGCCGACCTGCGTTCCCGTGACGGGATCGAAGTGGCCCAAGTGGCGCTGGCCTGACCTATCATACCGCTCGACGGTGCCCTTCTTGTAGTCCCACTCATAGATCTCGCCGTCCGCGTCCTTCCAGCGGGCGCGTAGACCGCCGCCGAAGCGCGTCTTGCGTCGCGATCGCTTCGCGTCCGGGAACGCGGGCAGATCGGCTGGCGGAGGTTCATACGGCATCAGAAGACCCGTTCGCCCGCGACCCACGTCTGCGTCGCGCGCAGCTCGCCGTCGAGCAGCACGAAGTCCGCGGCGTGCCCGGGCGCCAGCGAGCCGTAGGTCTCGCCGACGCCGACCGCGCGCGCGGCGTTGCCCGACGCCATCCGCAGCGCATCGTCCCGCCCCACACCCATGTGCGCCGCGGCGTTCCGCGTCACCTCGTCGAGCGTCGTGACGCCGCCGACGATCGTCCCGTCATCGCGCACCGCCTTGCCGCCGTCGACGCGGATGCGCTCTCCTTCCCACGCGGCCTCGCCGTCCGGCGTGCCGGCCAGCGGCATGCCGTCGGTGACCAGCACGACATGCGCCGCGCCCTTCGCGCGCAGCAGCACGCGCGCGGCCGCGTAGTCGACGTGCGCGCCATCGCCGATCAGCTCCGCGCTGACGGCGTCCGATGCGAGGATCGCGCCGAGCACGCCGGGGTCGCGGTGCGAGAACGGCCGCATCGCGTTGAAGCAGTGCGTCACGTGCGTCACGCCGAGGTCGATCGCCCGCCGCGCCTGCTCGTACGTCGCGTCCGTGTGGCCCATCGCCGCGGCCGCGCCCGATTCGACGACGGCGCGGATCAGGTCGTCGGCTCCCGGCAGCTCCGGCGCCAGCGTCATCTGCCGGATCGCGCCGCCCGATGCTTCGAACAGCTCGCGATACTCGCCGGCGCTCGGCGGTCGCAGCCAGCGCGCGTCGAAGGCGCCCTTGCGCGCCGGGTTGATGTACGGCCCTTCGAGGTGGAAGCCGAGCACGCGCGCCGCCCCCGGCTCGCGGCCGACGAGGGGCGCCAGCGCGCGCAGCCGCCGCAGGATCTCGGCGTGGTCGCGCCCCGACGTGCTGACGAGGAACGACGTGACGCCGTGTCGCACGACCCAGCGCGCGTACGCCCGCACCTCCTCCGGATCGTCGGTCATCAGCGTGTGCCCGCCGCCGCCGTGCACGTGGCTGTCGATCAGCCCCGGCGCGAGCAGTAGCCCGCCGCAGTCGATGCGCTCAGCACCGTCCGGCGGCGCCTGGCCCGGCGCCAGCAGCGAGACGATGCGCCCGCCCGCGCAGAGGACGCCGCCCTCGCGCTCGGCATCCGTCAGCGCGAGCCGCGCGTTGACCAGCGCAAGCAGTCGTGGCGCGTCAAGAGGCATCTTCACCACCCCCGGCAGCATCGCGTCCAACATCCAACATCCAACATCCAGATCATCGCTGGCACGTCCGGCAGTAGCTCGTGATGCGCTGGTTCGGCGCGATCTCCGTGATGTGCGTGCCGCAGCGCGGGCAGCGCCCCTCCTGCTTGTCCTTGCCGTCTTCGCCCTTGCGGTGCACCTTCAGGTGGTTGCGCCACTCCTCGTAGTCCAACTCGTCGCGGAAGTGCGCGCGCAGGACCGGGATCGAGCGCCGCAGCGTCGTGCCGACCGCCCGGTAGAGCGCGCCGATCTCGGCGTCGGAGAGCGTCGTGCGCCTGCGGAACGGATTGATGCGCGCCTCGAACAGGACCTCATCCGCGTACGCGTTGCCGATGCCGGCGATGAACTTGTGGTTCGTGAGGATGTTCTTGATGGCGCCCGGGGGCTTGCGGATGCGCTGCCGGAACTCCTCCTCGCTTACATCGAGCGCGTCCGGCCCCATCTCG
>JAKAMA010000247.1 GCA_021813085.1 Chloroflexota bacterium
CGTCTAAAGGAAGAGCATGACGAATACGACTGCGCCGCGCATTACGAAGATCGTGACGCCGACACCGTGCCGATGCACGGCGATCCAGCCGGCTCCGGTACCAAAGAAGGCGAGCGGAAGGACATACGCAGCGAACAGCACAAGCCCGAGGTTCGTGTACCCGACTGCTGGAGGGATCGTCCAGATCGCGGCGCCGACGGCGGCGACGATCAAGGGAGATGCCTCCAAGAGCAGCGCGAAGCGGAGTCGGGTATTGGAGACCGGCGGACGGTCGGGTGCCGGGACTTCGCCGCGATGACGGGATGGCTCAGCTTCAGCCGCCACCGCCGATCCGTTGGTATCGGCGGGCCCTGTCACGATGCTGCATCGCTGACGCCTGTTGTGGCGCTGATCGCAACCGGGTTCGTGCATGAAACCCATCGGTGCGATGCTACGCCTGCCCGCGCATCATTTGCAACGTCCACCACGCGCATGCCGCCCTCAGCCTTGTAACTAATCCGGCGGGCGCCGGCTCGTGTCTCAGAGATCTACAATCCGCGCCCCTTTTGCTAGGATGGGTGCTGAGGAGCTTCGATATGGCTGTGGTGCGGAACCTCGACGGCGTGTTCGCGCGGGTGCAGAAGCCGGCGCGCTACACGGGCGGTGAGTGGAACTCGGTCGTCAAGGACTGGGACGCCTGCGACGTGCGCGTCGCCTTCGCGTACCCGGACCTGTACGACATCGGCATGTCCAATCTCGGGCTGGGCATCCTGTACGACATCGTCAACCGGCGCGAGGGGATGCTGGCGGAGCGCGTCTTCGCGCCCTGGTCAGACCTCGAGGCGATCCTGCGGGCGGAGGGCATCCCGCTGTGGAGCCTGGAGACGCGGCACCCGCTCGCGGAGTTCGACGTGCTCGGCTTCTCGCTGAGCTACGAGGGCACGTACACGAACATCCTCAACATGCTCGACCTGGCGGGGCTGCCGGTACTCGCGGAGGAGCGCACGGACGCGCATCCGCTGGTGATCTGCGGCGGCTCGGGCGCGCTGAACCCGGACGCGCTGGCGGACTTCATCGACGCGTTCGCGCTTGGCGACGGGGAGGAGACGATCGTCGAGATCGTGGACTTCGTGCGGGAGTGGAAGCGGCAGGGCCGGGGGACGCGCGAGGAGATGCTGTACCGGCTGTCGCGGATCTGGGGCGTGTACGTGCCACGCTTCTACGCGCCGCGCTGCGGCGACGACGGCACGCTGCGCGCCATCGAGCCGGTGCACGAGGCGGCGCCGGCGCGCGTGGTCAAGCGCTTCGTACAGGAGCTGCCGCCGGCGCTGACGAAGCCGATCGTGCCGTACTTGCAGACCGTGCACGACCGCATGGCGATCGAGATCCAGCGAGGCTGCACGCAGGGGTGCCGCTTCTGCCAGGCGGGGATGATCTACCGGCCACGCCTGGAGCGTTCGCCGGAAGAGGTCGTCGCGGCGGCAAAGGAGCTGCAGGCGCAGACGGGCTACGACGAGCTGTCGCTGGTGTCGCTGAGCACGACGGACCACTCGCGCATCGTGCCGATGGTGGACGGGCTGCGGCGGGAGTTCGGCGACGGGCTGACGATCTCGCTGCCTTCGATGCGCGTCGACAGCTTCTCGGTGCGGGTGTCGGAGGCGGTCGCGACGCGTGGCAAGCACAGCATCACCTTCGCGCCGGAAGCGGGCACGGAGCGGCTGCGCATGACGATCAACAAGGTCGTCACGGACGACGACCTGTACACCGCGGTGGACAACGCCTTCCGCAACGGCTGGACGAACGTGAAGATGTACTTCATGGTCGGGCAGCCGACGGAGACGCACGAGGACATCGAGGGCATCGTCACGCTGGCGAAGCGCGTGCGGGAGATCGGGCGCTCGTACCATGGCGGGCGGGCGCGCGTGCGGGTGAGCACGTCGAACTTTATCCCGAAGGCGCACACGCCCTTCCAGTGGGCATCGCAGGCGCGGGCGGAGGTGCTGCGGCCGCGGCACGCCTACCTGCGCGAGGCGCTGAAGAAGGCGGGGGTGGCGTTTACCTGGGAGGACCCGGAGCACAGCCTGCTGGAGGCAGTGCTGTCGCGCGGCGACCGGCGGCTCGGCAAGGCGATCCACCGCGCGTGGCAGGCGGGGGCGCGCTTCGACGCGTGGCACGAACACTACAACTGGCCGCGTTGGGAGCGCGCGATGCAGGAGTCCGGGCTCGACCCGGAGTTCTACGCGTACCGCGAGCGCGGGCTGCGCGAGGTGTTCCCGTGGTCGCACATCAGCGTCGGCGTCTCGGAGTCCTACCTGCGCGGCGAGTGGATGAAGACACTGCGCGGGGAGACCACGCCGGACTGCCACAAGCAGCCGTGCAACGTCTGCGGCGTGCAGAATCAGAACGCGGAGGACTGCCTGAACCGCTTCGACCTGCGGCTGGCGCAGCAGGGCAGGCCGCCGAAGGACCGCACCGGGCTGATCCAGCCGATCGAGATGTTCACGCTGTCCTGAGCACAGACGCGCTCACCGCGCATAGGCAGTGGGAGCTGGAAGCGGGACGGTGGAGGCGCGGGCCGCTGCCGAGACATGCCCGCATCGGGCGGTCGCCGCGCAAGCCCGCGCGGGCTGCAAAGCCCGCGCTACGGAGAGCAACGCACGGGCGGCAGACCGGGGCGCGGCGCCGCAACCGTGCGGGCTGAACAAGCCCGCGCTACGGAGAGCGCGCGAATACTCATGCGCGAGGGTGCGGCCCAGGCGGCATGGGGCTCTGTCGTCGCACCGCTGCCGCACGGTCCATGGCGAGGGGCGGCCGGCGCGCCGCCCGTCGTCGCTGGCGCGTTTCGTGAGGGTGATG
Source organism: Chloroflexota bacterium (assembly GCA_021813085.1). Classification (GTDB taxonomy): domain Bacteria; phylum Chloroflexota; class Dehalococcoidia; order DSTF01; family JACRBR01; genus JADMII01. The sequence continues at coordinate 2,836 of JAKAMA010000247.1, forward strand.
GGGCGCGTGGGCTGCGGCGTATCGCGGCGCGCCTTAGGCGCGCCCCCGGCTGTCGGCGGGCCGGCGCATCGCCGACTGATAGACTGACGGTGCTATGTCTACCATCTACTGGGCCAACCTGCTGCATTTCTACCAACCGCCGATCCAGCTCCCCGAGGTGCTGCGCAAGATCGTCGACGAGTCATATCGGCCGCTCATCGGGGTGTTCGAGGAGCACCCGCAGGCACGGGTCAGCATCAACATCAACGGCGTGCTGACGGAGATGCTGCACGAGAGCGGCTACGAGGACGTGATCGACGGGCTGCGGCGGCTCGCGGAGCGCGGCCAGGCGGAGTTCGTCGGCTCGGCGAAGTACCACCCGATCCTGCCGCTGATCCCGGCGGCCGAGCAGCGCCGCCAGATCCGGCGCAACCACCTGACGAACAAGCACTTCTTCGGCGACGCGTACCGGCCAAAGGGCTTCTTCCCGCCGGAGATGTGCTACGACCGCTCGTTCCTTGACGCGATGGTCGACCTGGGGCACCAGTGGGTGATCATGAGCGGCGTCGCCTGCCCCGCCGCGTGGCCGGTGGACCGGATCTACCAGACCAGATCCGGCGACGGGCAGACGGTGAGCGTGATCTTCCGCGACGACGTGCTGAGCAACAAGATCGCCTTCCAGGACATCGACGGACGCGGCTTCATCGAGCACCTGCGGGCGGCGCACGGCAACGACCGCGACATGTACATCGTGACGGCGATGGACGCGGAGACGTTCGGCCACCACATCGAGAACTGGGACCAGCTCTTCCTCGCGGGGGCGTACGAGGCCGTCTCGACGCCGTACGAGTCCGTCGTACAGGCGCGGCCGCTGGCGACGAGCACGCACACGCTGTTGACGATGACCGAAGAGGAATCGGCGGACCGCGTGGTGAGCGCGACGGTCAGCGAGCTGTTCGAGCACTTCCCGGACGGCGGCGTCGTCGAGCCGCGGCCGGCGTCGTGGAGCACGACGCACGACGACCTGGCGGCAGGCGTGCCGTATCCGCTGTGGCAGGCGCCGGGCAACTACATCCACAAGCTGCAATGGGAGCACGTCGACATCGCGCTGGCGCTGGTCGAGCAGGCGCAGCAGGTGGCGGACGGCGCGGTGAGCGAGCGGCACGCGGAGATCGCGCGGGGGCTGATGGACCCGGCGCTGCACTCGTGCCAGTTCTGGTGGGCGAGCCGGCGGCCGCACTGGGACGTGAACATGATCAACCGCGGCCTGAACCAGCAGGGCGACGTGGTGCTGAACGCCTTCCGCGCGATCAACCTGAGCGGCGCGCCGGAGGCGGTGAAGCGCGACGCGTACTACAAGGTCATCGCGGCGCGCGACCTGCGCGCGAAGATCCGCGACCAGTTGTTCTGGGACTAGGGCCGGGCGGGCGCGCGACGGACGCAGCGAACGCTGGGGCGCGCTCGCGCACCAAGATCGAGCCGTGGGCGCTGTGCCCACGGCTCGATGCATTCCCTGGTAGGTCGCCGGCCGTGCCTACCGGGGCGCGGCGACGGCCTCGGCGGCGGGCGCCGTCTTGCGCTGCTCCATCGGCACGTAGTCGATGCCGCGGCCACCGGTGTAGATCTGCCGCGGGCGCGCGATCTTCTGCTCCGGATCGGTGAT
>JAKAMA010000248.1 GCA_021813085.1 Chloroflexota bacterium
GTTGCTGCACCTCGCGGCCGCCGAGTCGCGCTACGTGCTCGCCATGCGCGGCGTCTCCGCCGACGAGTTCACGCCCGAGTCCACGCCGGTCTCCGAGGCCAGGGGCTTCCCCGGCGTCGGCCCCCTCCGCGCCGCGATCGAGGCGTCTGGCCTGGCCTTCATCGAGTTTGCCCGCTCGACGCCGGACGGGGCCGTCCTGCGGGGCAGGAGAGGCGGCGAGACCTATGAGATGCGGGCATCCGTCGTCCTGGTGCAGGCGATCAACCACGCGACCGAGCACCGTGCGCAGGTGATGGCGGCGATGACGCAGGCGGGTGTCGAGCCGCCGGTGCTCGATGCGTGGACGTGGGCGCAGGCGGGCGCGCCGTAGTCAGTCCTCGTACCGCCGCCCGCCCGCCAGCCGCGCGCCGTACTGCCGCTCGTAGTACGCGCGATACTCCCCGGCCTTAATCCGCTCCCACCACCAGCGGTTGTCCGCGTACCAGCGCACCGTCGCCTCGATTGCGCGCGCGAAGTCGTACGACGGCGCCCAGCCGAGCGCGCGCACCTTCGTGGCGTCCATCCAGTAGCACGGGTCGTGTCCGGCACGGTCGTCGACGAAGCGGATCAGGCCGTACGGTTTGTCGAGCAGGTCCAGGATCGCCCGGGCGACGTCAATGTTCGGCTGGTGGTTGTCCGCCTGGATGTTGTACGCCTCGCCCGGCTCGCCGCGCTCCAGGAGCAGCAGGAGCGCCCGCACGCAGTCCTCGACGTGCAGCCGGTCGCGCTCTTGCAACCCCTCGCCATAGACGGGCAGCGGCTCGCCGTCGAGCGCGTTGGTCACGAACAGCGGCACGGCCTTCTCCGGATGCTGGTACGGCCCGACGTTGTTCGCCGGCCGCGCGACGATCACCGGGGTGCCGTACGTCTCCGAGAAGGCCGCGCACATCAGGTCGCCGGCCGCCTTGCTCGCCGCGTACGGGCTGCGCGGCCGGAAGGCGTCGCCCTCGCGCCGCGGCTGCTCGCGCGTGGCCGGGCCGTATACCTCGTCGGTCGAGACGTGCAGCACGCGCCCGACCCCGAGGTCGCGGGCCACGGCCAGCACGTTGTGCGCGCCGCGGACGTTCGTGTCGATGAAGTCCGCCGCATCTTCGATCGAGCGGTCGACGTGGGACTCCGCAGCGAAGTTGATCGCCGCGTCGCAGCCGCGCATCGCGCCGAGGACGGCCGCGCGGTCGGCGACGCTGCCGCGCGCGAAGCGGTACCGCGCGTCGCCGGCGACGTCGCGCAGGTTGTCGAGGTTGCCGGCGTACGTCAGCGCGTCGAAGTTCACCACCTCGACGTCCGGCCGCTCGCGCAGCAGGTGCCGGATGAAGTTGCTGCCGATGAAGCCCGCGCCGCCCGCGACGAAGACGCGCCGCATCACGGCAGCCTCGCCCGGCTGTAGTCGCCCAGCACGAGCTCATAGCCGCGTGGCTTCCGCCCGTCGCTCCGCAGCTCGACGTTGCGGCCGATCAGGCTGTTCTCAACCCGGTACCCGAGCTGCTCGATCACCGTCCCGTCCATGACCACGCTGCCCGAAACCTCGCTGTGGCTGACGACGCAGTGATGCCCCACCGACGTGAACGGCCCGATGTACGCGTCTTCGATCCGGGTGCCCTCGCCAATGATCGCCGGTCCGCTGATGACGCTGTCCCGCACCCGCGAGCCCGGCTGCAGCACCACGCGGCCGTGCAGCTTGCACGCGCCCTCGATGACGCCGTGCTCGCGGTCGTCCGGCAGCGTCTCGAGGATCGCGCGGTTGGCTGCCAGCAGGTCATCGTGCTTGCCCGTGTCGATCCACTCCCCCTCCACGACCTCCGCGCGCACATCGCAGCCATCATCGATCAGCCGCTGAATCGTGTCCGTGATCTCCAGCTCTCCGCGGCCTGACGGTGCGATGCGGCCGATCGCATCGAACACCCGCGGCGTGAACATGTAGATGCCGATCACGGCCAGGTCGCTCGGCGGCACTTCCGGCTTCTCGACGACGCGCACCAGCCGCTCGCCCTCGAACTCCGCGACGCCGAACGCGCGCGCGTCCGGCACCGGCTTCAGCAACACCGCCGCCTCCGCGTCCGAGGCCGCGAACGCCTCCACCTGCGGGACGATGCCCGCCGTGATGAAGTTGTCGCCCAGGAACGTCACGAACGGCGCCTCGCCCATCGCCGCCCGCGCCAGGCCGATCGCCTGCGCGATGCCGCCCGGCTCCGCCTGGTCGATGTAGCCGATGCGCGCGCCGAAGCGTGACCCGTCGCCGACCGCCGCCCGCACCTGGTCGCCCGTCTCGGGCGACACCACGATGCTGATCTCGTCGATGCCGCACTGCCGCAGGTTCTCGATGGCGTAGAACAGGATCGGCTTGTTGGCGATGGGCACGAGCTGCTTGGCGCCCGTAAACGTCAGCGGCCGCAGCCGGCTCCCCTTGCCGCCGCTGAGCACCAGCCCCTTCATCCCCGTCTTCATGCCGGCGCATTCTAGCAGCCGCCGTCGCACCGCACGCGCCGGCGACACCGCCGCCGATTGCCGGGATCCCGCGGCCAGCAGCCAGATCCGGCGCCACGCCCCGAAAGATCGGGGGTTCCCCGATCGGCGCGGCGGGTGCTACCCGCCAACAATCACCATGGCGGGATGCGATGAGGCAGGAGGCACGGATGCCCGGCACCCACACCGAACCAGAACTCGAAGCCGCCGCCGTCGAGGTCCTCCGCGCGCTCCAGACCGCGAGCGCCGGACAGGACGCCCATGCCCATGCCGCGGCGCGAGAGCGCGCCTGCGTGGCCTTCGCGCTCGACCGCTTCCGCGAGCAGCGCGTTGCCGCAGCCACGGGCGAGGCACGCGAACTCGCGCGGCTCACCCCGACGGCCGCGATCCTCGCACGCCACGTCCTGCGCGCACGCGCCACCCTCGCGGCCCTCGCGGTCCAGCGCGCGACGCTGGATGGCTCCGCTGTCCGCCACCTTCGCCCCGACCGCTCGCCCCAGCCCGACCCGCCGCCGGCGGCGCCGCCCGCGGACGACGCCGGCCTCGCCGCCGCCTGAGCCGGGCCGCGGGAGCAACCGCGAGGCGACGCGTCTGCCCCGTACGGACAGTCTTCAGGAGCCTGTCCGCCCAGGACCCGCGGACGAACGTGAAGTACGACCGAACGGAGTGTGGGCCAGATTCACATCTCGACATAAGATGCCGCGCTTGCCCGCGCACCCACCGCCGCATACAGTCACCCACGTCCACAGCAGCGCGCCAGCACAGGAGCCACGTATGGACGTCCGCGGAAAGACGGCGATCGTCACCGGCTCGGCCGTCGGTGTCGGCAGGGCGACGGCGATCGACCTCGCCCGCCGCGGCGCCAATGTCGTCGTCAACTACGCGCGCTCCGAAGACGACGCGCGGGAGACAGTCCGCCTCGTCGAGGCGCAGGGCGCGCGCAGCCTGCTCGTCCGGGCCGATGTCTCGCAGGACGACCAGGTGCAGGCGATGGTCCGTCAGGCGGTCGACGCCTTCGGCGGCCTCCACGTGCTCGTGAACAACGCCGCCATCACCCACTTCGTCCCCTTCCCCGACCTCGACGGCATGACGTCCGAGTACTGGGACGACATCTTCGCCGTCAACGTCAAGGGCGCCTTCTTCTGCTGCCGTGCCGCTGCCAGGGCGATGCGCGCCTGCATCGCCGCCGGCGAGCGCGGCGGCGCCATCGTCAACATGGCCTCCGTTGCCGGGGTGCGCTCGATCGGCAGCTCGCTCGCGTACGCGGCCTCCAAGGCCGCCGTCATCAACATGACCGTCGGCCTGGCGCGCGTCCTCGGCCCGGAGGTGCGCGTCAACGCTGTCGCCCCGGGCTTCATCGACACCCGTTGGCTGCGCAACGGCCTCGGCGAGCGGGTCTTCGAGGCCGCGCGGGCCCAGCAGAGCCGTGTCGCGCCCCTGAAGGACGTCTGTACGCCGGAGTCCGTCTCGCAGCTCGTGCTGAGCCTCATCGAGGGCGCCGACATGGTGACCGGCCAGACGGTCGTCATCGATGGCGGCGTGGGCATCGCCGGCTGAGCGGCGGCTCGGCCCCCGGCCCCGCCGGATTGCGAGATCCGCAACGCCCGCCGGCGCATCGTGGCGTCGCGATCTGCCACACTGATGCAGGCCCTGCCGCCGCCGCGCCGCACGGCTGCCGTTCAGCGCCAGCGTCAAGGAGCGTGTCATGGACGGATGGCAGTACAAGGTCGTGTACGTAGATTTCAGGGGCAGGATCTCATCGGAAGGCGTGGAGTACATCCGACAGGGCGGTGAACACCGCACCGGGTTCGTCCGCGGCTACCTCGACAAGCTCGGCGAGGACGGCTGGGAACTGACCGGCATACTCCCGCTCATCCGGCCGGAGAGCAGCTACTTCATGCTCAAGCGCCCCGCCTCAAAGCAGGCGGGCGCCGCGGCAACGGAAGGTTAGTCTCGATCCGGCGCTGAGGCAG
>JAKAMA010000249.1 GCA_021813085.1 Chloroflexota bacterium
GATGCGGCCCCAGCCGACGTTCTCGTTCGTGTCGAGCTTGATCTTCTTGAAGATCGTGGCGACGTCGCGGACGGCCACCTCCCCGTGGTCGACCCAGCAGCCCTTCGCGGGCGCGCCCTCGAACGGCTCCAGCACCTCGAGGTCGACCGCGAGGTTCGCGTCGGTGTAGTAGTCGACGTCGACCCGGCGGACGTAGGCCTTCTTCTCGTGCCAGTCGAGGCGGTCGACGTGGTACTGCTTGCCGCCGTGCATGTAGATCGCTTCTTCGTGGATGAGCAGCGGCGCCGCCGGCCGATCGACCTCGCCGATGACGCGCGGCTTCGGTCCCTGCTCGATGACGACGAAGTTGTCGATGGCGGCCGAGCGCAGGCTCACCGACTCGGCGGGGAAGACCTCGGCCATCCAGTGGTAGCGGCCGCCGGCCTTCACCAGGACGTCCTCGGACGCGAGCAGCTCGAGAAGTTGTGGCGCATCGGGCCCGAAGCCGCAGGGGCCGCCGGCCGGCTCCGCCTCCTCGACCGGCACCTCGAACGCGGCGCACTTCATGTGGCTGACGCGCACGAGCAGGTTGTCGGGGTCGACGAGGCCGGCTTCGGGCGACGTCTCGAAGAGGTACTCGGGGTGCGTCGCGACGTACTGGTTCAGCGGCGACGACGATGCCACGAGCACGGCCAGCGAAAGGCCCTGGCGGCGCCCCGCGCGGCCCATCTGCTGCCAGGCGCTGGCGAGGCTGCCGGGGTAGCCGGTGAGCACCGCCGCATCGAGGCCGCCGATGTCCACGCCCAGTTCGAGCGCGTTGGTCGCGACGACGCCACGGATGCGGCCCTCGCGCAGGCCGCGCTCGACCGCGCGCCGCTCGTTCGGCAGGTAGCCGCCGCGGTAGCCCTCGACCGCGGGCGCATCGCCGGGCCGCTGCTTCAGCGACTCGCGCAGGGAGCGCAGCAGCAGCTCGACGCGGACGCGTGACGGGGCGAAGACGATGGTCTGCACGCCCGCCCGCAGCAGCCGGTCGCCGATCGTGCGCGCCGCATCGACCGATGCCTGGCGGATGCCCAGCTCGCGGTTCACCACCGGCGGGTTGTAGACGGCGACGACCTTCGGGCCGCGCGGCGCGCCGTTGTCGTCGATCAGCAGCACGGGCTTGCGGACGATGTTCTCGGCCAGCTCGCGCGGGTTCGCGATCGTGGCGGAGCAGCAGATGAAGACGGGGTCGGAGCCGTAAAACCGGCAGACGCGGTGCAGCCGCCGGATGACGTTCGCGACGTGGCTGCCGAAGACGCCGCGGTACTGGTGCAGCTCATCGATGACGATGTAGCGCAGGTTCTCGAACAGCTTCACCCACTTCGTGTGGTGGGGGAGGATGCCGGTGTGGAGCATGTCGGGGTTGGTGACGACGACGTGGCCGGCCTCGCGCACCTTGCGGCGGGCGTCGCCGGGCGTATCGCCGTCGTACGTGAACGTCCTGATGTCGGCCTGGAGGTCGCCGACGAGCCCGTGCAGCTCCTCCATCTGGTCCTGCGCCAGTGCCTTCGTGGGGAAGATGTAGAGGGCGCGCGCCTCGGGGTCTTCGAGCAGCGTCTGGACGACGGGCAGGTTGTAGCAGAGGGTCTTCCCGGACGCCGTCGGCGTGACGACGACGACGCTCTGGCGCTGCGCTACGGCGCCCAGCGCCGCCGCCTGGTGCGCGTAGAGCTGCCCGATGCCGCGCCGGGCGAGCGCGTCGATCAGGCGCGCGTCGGTGCCGAGCGGCCAGGCGCCGTAGCGCGCCGGCTCCGCGGGCAGCTCGCGCCACTCGACGAAGCCTGCGCCCAGTTCCGGATCGCGGCGCAGCGCTTCGAGCGCATCCGCCAGCGGCATCCTGCCCTCCGTCCGTACGCCTGTTCGACTCGCGAGTATAGGATGAGAACGGGCGTTCGTCAACATCTGAACGGGATCGGCCACATGCCAGTGATGTAGGGGCGCTGCTTGCTGCGCCCCTCGTCGCCGTCCGTACGCCTGTTCGACTCGCGAGTATAGGATGAGAACGGGCGTTCGTCAACATCTAAACGGGACCGGCCACGTGCCAGTGATGTAGGGGCGCTGCTTGCTGCGCCGGCGCCGGCAGGGTGCGCGATTCGACGCGGGGCGCGGCCAGCACAGCGGCCGTACGGCGGTGGGATGCCCGATTCGACGCGGGGCGCTGCTTGCTGCGCCCCTGGTCGAATCTCAACCACCGTCGGACCGGCCATACAGAATAGGGGTTCTTCCCCTAGCCGCGCTGGGTGCCAGCACCGAGGATAGATGCGGCGACATGGAAGCCAGGACGGCGCCTCGAATGCCGCAGGACGGCGCGACGACCCGCCTCGCCGGTGGGCTGGCGGCGCTCGCCCATGCCGCGCGGGGGATGTTGGGGCGGCTGGCGCCCACCTCGCCGCGACTGCGCCCGCTGACGGTGCTGGCGGCCTCGGTCGCCCTGGTCGCTGGCCTCGCCTACTACGGCGCCGACACCTTCTCACGGCGGGCCGTCGACCAGCGCGCGGCGACCGAGGCGGGCTCGCTCGCGGCGGTGACGGCGCACCTGGCGACGGGCGACTCCTTCAACACGTACATGGAGATGCTGCGCTACGCCGAGGACCCGCGCGTGCACCAGCGGGCGACACCCCGCGGCGTGCGCACCAGCGTCATGCAGCAGGACCTCTATCTCAACACGAACAATCTGGCGTCCCTGATCGTCGCCGACCGGTCGGGCAGCGTCCTCGCCTCGACGGACCCGTCGGTGACGCGTGTGCTCGACAGCGCCGCATTCCAGCAGGCGCGGAGTACGCTCACACCTTCGAGCTCGGACGTCGTGCTGCCGCGGGCCGGGCGCCCCGGCTACGTCGAGTTCGCGGTGCCGCTGAAGGACAGCGACGGGACGACGTGGGGCATCTTGCTCGGACGGGCGGATCCGGCGCGCCTCTGGAAGGCGACGCTCGAGGCGCAGGTCGATGGCAGCCGCAACGTCGTCATCAACGCCGACGGGGTGTACGCCGCGGGCGTGCCGGACGCGCTGCTCGGGCAGCCGTGGCGCGGCCAGCCGCTCGCGGGCGGCGGCGTGCACGCGGTCGTCGCGGGGGTCGACTCGATCTGCGGCCTGAGCCCGATCGGCAAGGGGTCGCAGATCGACCAGGGCTCGACGATGGCTTCCTGCCTGCCGTCGTCGCTGGTCGAGGCGGAGCACGCGCAGGCGATGGGCAAACAGGGCGGGGTGACGCTGGCCGCCGCGGTGCTGGCGGTGGTGCTGGGCGGCGCGGCGCTCTCCTTCGGGGGACGCCGGCGGCGGCCGCTGTTGCTGCTCGCGGCGCCGCGCGACGACGCCGCGCCGGAGCCAGAGGAGCCGGCACCGACCCCTGCTGCCGCGGCCGCGCCGGTCGCCGCGACGGCGCTGATCGAGGCCTACGAGCGCCGCAACGAGCGGCTGTCGGAGCAGTTGCGTGATGATGTGCGGGCGCGGCTGCTCCTCGCCGCCGCGCAGGAGGACGAAGCGTACCGGCGGATCGACCCCGAGTCCGCCGCCGAGGGCACGCCGTACAGCCCGTCCGGCCTACATGCCCAGGCGATGGCCGAGCTGGAAGCCGCCCGCGACCGCGAGCTGCGCGCCATCGAGCAGGAGCTGTACCCCGGTGTCGTGCGGCTCGGCCTGCCGAACGCGCTGAAGGCGCTGAGGAAGGACCTGGAGTCGGTCATCGACCTGACGCTGGAGATGGACCCGCTCGCCGACGCGGTCGATGACGCCGGCGACCGGGCGGCGATCGACCTCGGGCGGCGGCTCGTCCTCTATCGCTTCGTCCTCGAGGGCGCCCGCGCGCTGGCGGAGGCGGGGGCGCGCGAGGCGCTCGTCACGCTCGGCCGCGGCGAGGCTGCGGTCACGCTCGCGATCGGCGCGCCGCTCGATGAGACGGACGATGCGGCCGCGGCGGTGCTGGACGCGCGGTTCGAGACGAGCCGGCTCGCCATCGATGCGTACGGGGGAGCGCTCGACCGCGCGCGTGACGGAGCGCAGTACCGCGCGGTGGCCACGTTCCCGGCGTAGACCGCGACAGGGCGACTGCGGCCGATGACGCGCGGGATTGGTCCGGCTTCGCCGGACGCACAGCCGAGGGCGGCTGTGCTCCACGCTTCGCGCCGCGTTCAATCACGCTCAGTCGGATCGGATGCACTGCACACTAGCCTGCTCGCCGTCCTCCTGCCCGTGCGGTCGTTGCGAGCAGGCGCTCCGCGGCTTCACGCACGAGCTCGCTACGGTCATGGCGCGCCAGCCCGAGAGTGCGCCGGACGTCCGCCCTGGCCGGCCACCGAGCGAGCGCCTCGACCGCCGCGAGGCGCGACTTCAGGAACGAGCGCCGGGCGAGGGTGATGAGCGCCGGGACGGCGGCCGCGTCGCCGATCTGGCCCAGCGACCAGGCGGCCGTCGCGAGGAACTCGGGGTCATCGGCGTGCGCGGCGAGG
>JAKAMA010000250.1 GCA_021813085.1 Chloroflexota bacterium
GTTGCGGGTGTGGCGGAGGCCTTCGGCGCGCATCACCTCCGCGAGGCCGGGCACGAGCCGCTCGCTGACGTCGCCAGTGGCCTCGGGCGTGACATCGCGCGCGGCGAGCCCGGTGCCGCCGGTGGTGACGACGACGTCCAGGTCGCCGGCATCGCACCACGCGCGCAGGACGGCGGCGATGCGCTCGCGCTCATCGGGGACGACGTCGTAGCGCATGACCTCGGCGCCGCTCTCGGCGAGCAGGCGGCGCACAGCGGGACCGCTGGTGTCGACGCGCTCGCCGCGGCTGCCCTGATCGCTGACGGTGAGGATGGCTGCACGGAGCGGCATGACTCCACGGTAGCGGGTGAGACGCGGAAGACCCAAGGGGGCGCGGCGTGGAGGCGTGGGGCGCGATCGACAGGGCCGCAGTCAGCGGGTAGAATATGGAGAAGATCCCCCTTTTCCCACTTGACAAGGCCAGCTTCGATGGTAATCTATGGGGGTTCGTGGGGATCTGGCTACGGATGGAGCCGATTGAGCACACGACGGGACGTCGAGCGATCCGTTGTACTTCCTGGGCACCTTCGACTATGCGATGGACGAGCGGGGGCGGCTGCCGCTCCCGCCACGCTATCGCGACGAGTTCCGGGCAGGGATCGTGCTCAGCCAGGGTTCCCCGGACCGCTGTCTGCACGTGTACACCTGGCCGGAGTTCCAGCGGCAGGCGGACCAGTACATGGCGGAGTCGGCGCTGCGGCGCAAGGGGCGGGTGCTGCGGCGCGGGCTGTTCGCGGACGCCTACTCGACGGAGCTGGACGGGCAGAACCGGGTGCTGATCCCGGCGCCGCTGCGCGAGTACGCGGGCCTGTCGGGAAAGGTGCTGGTCGTGGGCACGGGGGAGCGGCTGGAGGTCTGGGCGCCGGCGGAGTACGAGGCCGAGCGCGCGCGGGTGGCGGAAGAGCTGCCGGCGACGCTCGAATCGATCGAAGCGAGAGACCGGTGACCGCGGTGGCGACCAGGCACACGCCCGTGATGGTCGATGAGGTGCTGGCGGCACTCGCCGTGCGCCCCGGGGGTCGTTACGTCGACTGTACCCTGGGCGGCGGCGGCCACGCGGAGGCGATCCTCGACCGGGCGCAGCCAGGGGGCGTGCTCGTGGGGATCGATGCGGACCCCACGGCGGTGGAGCGCGCCCGCGAGCGCCTCGCGCGCTTCGAGGGAGCCTTCCAGGCGGTGCGCGGGAACTTCCGCGACGTCGGCGAGATCTGCCATCAGTTGGCGTTTGCGCCCGTCCACGGCGTGCTGCTGGACCTCGGGATGTCTTCGGACCAGTTGGAAGAGGGCGCCGGGTTCAGCTTCCGGCGGGAGACGCCGCTGGACATGCGCTTCGGGCCCGAGGGCACGAGCGCGGAGGAGATCGTCAACACCTACAGCGAGTCCGCGCTGGCGGACCTGATCTTCAAGTATGGAGAGGAGCCGGCGAGCCGCAGGATCGCCCGCCGGATCGTGGAAGCGCGTCCGATCAGGACGAGCACTGACCTTGCCAAAGCCGTCGAGCAGGCCGTGGGTAGGAGAGCAGGTAGTACAACCCATCCCGCCACCAGGACATTTCAAGCTCTCCGCATTGCGGCGAATGAGGAACTTTCCTCCCTCATCGCCGCCCTTCCTCAGGCCCACGGCCTGCTCGGCTTTGGGGCACGGCTCGCCGTGCTCAGCTACCACTCGCTGGAGGACCGCATCGTCAAGGAGTACATCCGGCGCGAGTCGCGGGACTGCGTGTGCCCGCCGGCGCTGCCGGAGTGCCGGTGCGGCCACAAGGCCACGCTGCGCGCTGTGACGCGCGGCGCGCGGACGCCGAGCGCGGCGGAGATCGCCGCCAATCCCCGGGCGCGGAGCGCGAAGTTGCGCGCCGCCGAGCGTATCGCCGCGACCGCGGCGTAGAGGGCGCGTATGGCAGCGCTCCACCGGCCGGCGCTCCCCGCCCCGCGCACCTTCGGCCGCCGCGTGTCGGGCCGCACGATGCTGGTGGGGGCGGCACTGCTGGCGGTGACGGCCGCGACGCTGCAGGTGAACCAGTTCAGCCGCGCGACGAGCGCCAGCTACACGATCGATACGCTGGCCCAGGAGCGCGCGCTGAAGCAGGCGCAGAACCACGAGCTGGAAGGCGAAGTGGCCCGGCTCGCGTCGTTGGGGCGCGTCGAGTGGGATGCGCGGGCGCGCCTGGGGCTGGTGCCGGCACAACGGACGGTGTACCTGACCGTCAATCAGCCGGTGCCGCAGGGGCAGTCGCTGCCGCTGCGCTATCAGCAGCAGGCGGCGGCACCGTCGGCGGCGGGGAAGGCGGCCGGCCACCCGCCGTTCTGGAAGCGGCTGCTGAAGCTGATCCCGTTCTTCTAGTGCCGCGGCGCAAGCCGGCGGGCGGGCGAGAGGGCGAGGGAGAGATTGTTCGGGCTGCGCGGCAGGATGAATGTGCGCCTCGCCTCGCTGGCGGGAATCTTCGCGCTCGCGGGCCTGATGCTGGTCGCGCGCGTCGCGTATATCCAACTGGTCAACGATGCGCAGTACAAGGCAGAAGCGAACAACGAGCACTACGGGCAGCAGGTGGTGCGCGCGCCGCGCGGCGCGATCCTCGACCGCAACGGCTATCCGCTGGCGACGACCGTCGACGCATACGACGTGTACATCAACCGGGCGGACTGGAAGGGCGACGCGGCCGCGCAGAAGGGGGCGGCTCTGATCGCACCGGCCATCGGGCAGCAGCCGGCCGACCTGATCGCGGCGGTGCGGCAGCAGCCGACGGGGCTGTATCTGGCGTACAGCGGTCTCGCCTTCGACAAGGGCACGGCGCTGGAGCAGACCAACGCGCCGGGGCTGCGGCTGGCGCAGACGACGGTGCGCTCGTACCCGGAAGGGGATCTCGCCTCGAACCTGCTGGGGTTTGTGGGGCGGGACCACACGGGTCTGACGGGGATCGAGCACGACTTCGACAAGGAGCTGGGCGGGGTGCCCGGCACGATCTACTTCGAGCGGGACAGCATCGGCAACCGCCTGTCGCTCGGGAGCGAGCGCGTGGGCCAGAAGCCGCAGCCCGGAGGGAACATCCGGCTGACGATCGACCGGTACATCCAGCGGCTGGTGGAGAACGAGCTGGACGCGCAGATCGCGAAGACGGGCGCCCGCGGCGGCACGATCATCGTCATGGACCCGAGGACGGGGGCGATCCTGGCGATGGCGAGCCGGCCGACGTTCAAGCTTACGCAGCTCAACCTCAGCAACCCCGACCAGGCACTCTTCCGGAACCGCGCTGTGACCGACGTGTACGAGCCGGGCTCGGTGTTCAAGCTCATCACCACGTCCGCGGCCATCGACCTCGGCCTCGTCACGCCGAACAGCACGTACAACGACACCGGCACGGCCCTCGTCAACGGGGTCGCGATTCACAACTGGGACTTCAGCGCCAACGGCATCACATCGGTGGCGCAGATCCTGAAGAAGAGCCTCAACACGGGGGCCGTCTGGATGAGCGGCCTCATCGGCCCGGACCGCTTCTACCAGTACGCGCAGCGATTCGGGTTCGGCCAGGCGACGGGCGTCGGCCTGGGGGGCGAGCCAAGCGGCCTCCTGCACACCAACCACGACGCGAACTGGTCGCCGGTGGACCTGGCGACGAGCAGCTACGGCCAGGGCATCGCGGCGACGCCGCTGCAGGTGATCACGGCCGTTTCGGCCATCGTCAACGGCGGCAAGCTCATGCGGCCGTATGTCGTGGAACAGCAGGATACGCCCCGGGGGTCGCGCTGGACCCAGCCGCACGTCGTGCGACAGGCGATCACGGCGGAAACGGCGGCGCAGGTCGCCGATATGATGCACCAGGTGATCGACGCGCCGGAGGACTCGCTTGCGCGCATCGCGGGCTGGCAGGCCGGCGGCAAGACCGGCACGACGACGCGCGTCACGCTACCCGGGGAGGGGATTAGCGACGGCACGATCGCGTCGTTCGTGGGCTTCGCGCCGCTGCGTAACCCGCAGATGGTGATGCTGATCAAGCTCGACTACGCCAACGACCAGCTCGGCGGGATCGTGGCGGCGCCCGTCTTCCACGACCTGGCGCCGAGCATCCTCAACTACCTGGGCATCCGGCCGGACAACCCGGCGCAGGTGTCATCCGCGCCCTGAGGCGCGGCAAGAGCGCCGCAGGGACGGGGCGCGCAACATCGAGCTGCGCCGCCGCGCGAGGGAACGCCGGCGGCGGGCTCCGGGCATGACCGGCGGAGGCCCTGAGGCAGGCAGGCACCGCGATGATCACAGCCAGAGAACTCGCTTCGGCACTGGCACCGCTGCTCGTCGACGGGCTGCCGGTGGGGCCCGCGCGCTTCGCACATGCGGTCGTGGACTCGCGGCAGGCGGGCGCGGGCGACCTGTTCGTCGCGCTGCCCGGCGAGCACGCGG
>JAKAMA010000251.1 GCA_021813085.1 Chloroflexota bacterium
CGTGCCGTAGAGGCGAGGGTGCGGCTTGCCCTCGGACGGCAGGCCGTCGGAGCCGGCCATGCAGTGGTCGTCGGCGACGACGCGGCGCACGTCGGCCTCGTCCATGATGAACATGATCACGCTCGGTGTGTTCTCCTCCTCTTCGAGCACCTTGCGGACCGCGTCGCCGGCCGGCAGGCCGAGGTCGGCGGCGATCTCGCTCACGTACTTCCCCTCGTAGCGCTCCTTGTTGTACTTGACGCTCGCGATGATGGCGGGCGCGCGCTCGAACGCCTGCTCGCGGCCGAGGCGGAACATCGCCGCGAGCGAGGAGCTGGAGGCGGTGTACGGATAGACGTCGATCGTGACGTCGACGCCGCGCTCGCGTGCGCGGGCGATCAGCGGCAGCGACTGCTCGGTGAGGCCGAAGACGCCGGCCGACTTGTGGTGCGAGAGCTGGACGCCGCAGCCCGCCTGCTCGCCGATGCTGATCGCCTCCTCGACCGCTTCCAGCAGGCCGGCGCTCTCGTTGCGGATGTGGCTGCCGTAGATGCCGCCGTAGCGGGCGACGACCTTCGCGAGCTCGACCAGCTCGTCGGTGCGGGCGTAGGCGCCGGGGACGTACACGAGGCCGGTGGACATGCCGATGGCACCGGCGCGCATGCCCTCCTCGAGCAGGTCGGACATGCGGCGCAGTTCGGCGTCGCTGGGCGCGCGCTTCTCCATGCCCATCACGTGATAGCGGAGTACGCCGTGCGGCACGTAGGCGACCGCGTTGCAGGCGGGGTGCGCCGCCTCGACGGCGGCGAAGTACTCGGCGGTCGTGCTCCAGGGCAGGTCGCTGTCGCCGAGGATCGGCCCCATGCCGGTGCGGTAGTAGCTCCGGAAGGCGTCGCTGGCGGGCGCGACGCCGGCGCCGCAGTTGCCGAGCACGTCCGTCGTGACGCCCTGCATCACCTTGAAGTCGACGCGCGGGTCACGGACGACGGCGGCGTCGTCGTGGGTGTGGACGTCGATGAAGCCCGGGGCGACGGCGCAGCCCTGCGCGTCGACCTCGCGCTCGCCGCGGCCTGGCACCGTGCCGACGGCGGCGATGCGGTCGCCGCTGACCGCGAGGTCGCCGCGACGGCCCGGCGCGCCGCTGCCGTCGACGATCTGGCCGTTGCGGATGACGAGGTCAAACTCAGGCATGCGTTGTCCGCCTCCCGGTGGCCTACCCAACCCCCGACCCGATCCCTGAAGGGGAAGGGGAGCCCGGTCAGGAGCATCGAGAGTACCACGCGCAACGCATCAGATCGAAACTTGCCACGCTACTCCAGCTCGATGACGGCGCCTTCGCGGGCCGAGCGATAGATCGCATCGACGACCTCGTGCGCGTAGACCGCGACGTCGAAGTCCGGGTACGAGGGACGGTCGTCGCTCACGGCCTTGAGGAAGGTGTAATCCTCGAGCAGGTAGTCCTGGCCCGCGTAGGGGGCCCGCACGATTTCGCGCAGGCGCTCGTCGGCGACGCCAGCGCTCTCGATGTAGCGCTCGACGACGTCATGCGACGGGATCGCGTACTCGGCGGCGGCGCCGTTCTGGTCGACACGGATCGGGGCGTGCCAGTCGTCGTCCTGCCAGGAGAGCTGCCCGTCCTTGCAGACGACGAGCATGCGGCGGCTCGAGCCGCGATGCAGCAGGTTGTGCCAGATCGACGTGTGGCTGACGACGACGCCGGAGGCGAACTCGAGCGTGGCGCTGCTCAGATCCTCGACGCCTTCCTTCTCGAAGAAGTGGCGCGTGACGCCGTGCAGCCGGCGGACGCGGCCGAAGTAGGAGACGAGGACGTCGATGTCGTGGATGGCGTGCTCGAGCAGCGTGCCGGCGCCGACCAGCCGCACGTCGCCGCGCCAGGTGCTGCGATAGTGGCCCTGGATCGGGAAGTACTGGTCATCGACCATCACGGCGGTCATCGGCGTGCCCATCGCGGGGTCGCGCAGCAGGTCGCGCGTGACGGTGACGACGGGCGAGAAGCGCAGCACGAGGCCGACCTGGTGGGTGATGCCGGCGGCCTTCGCGGCGTCGCGCATGATGCGCGCGTCAGCGGCGTCGAAGGCGAGCGGCTTCTCGCAGAAGAGCGCCTTGCCGGCGGCCAGCACCTCGAGCGCGAGCTCGCGGTGGTAGACGGTCGGCGTGCACACGTAGACCGTGTTGATCTCCGGGTGGGCGATGAGGGCGTGCGGGTCGCCGGTGACGAACGGGACGCCCGCGGCGCGGGCGTAGCTGTCCCGCCGCTCGGGATCGGGCTCGGCGAGGCCGACGAACTCGCCATCGATGAGGCCGTTCTTGAGGCAGAAGTGGACCGCCTTGCCGTGCGCCTGGCCCATGACGCCGGCGCCGATGATCCCGATCCGCGGCCGCATGCATGCTCCGATCGCTGTGCGCGCGCCGCGCTCGGCGCGCCGCGCAATTCTAGCCGACGCGTCGCGCGAGAGCATCGGCCAGCGACCTACCCGATCGTCGAAATGATGCGGACGCCCCGTCACCAGCGGCGGCCGCCGGGAGTTAGACAGGGCGGCGGCGGCCTGGCTCCGGATCACCCCCATCGAATCGGAGCCAGCCGCTGCCGTGTCCGCGTGGGGCGATGGGACGTGGGAAGTGAGACGTGGGGCGGCGGGCCATCGCGGCCCGCCCCACGTGGACGTCTACACCATCCCCAGCAGCGAGTAGCCGCCGTCGACGAGCAGCACCTGGCCGATGATCATTGACGCCGCCGGCGAGGCGAGGAAGGCGACGGCATCGGCGACGTCCTCCGGGCGGACGTGGCGGCCGGCGGGCACCTTCGCCCCGTAGCCGCCGACGACGTCCGCGTCCATCATCCGCACGCCGTCGGTGCCCTCGACAAGGCCGGCGGACACGGCGTTGACGCGGATGCCGCGCGGCGCCAGCTCGACGGCCAGGTACTTCGTCAGCGATTCGAGCGCGCCCTTGGAGACGCCGACGGGGGCGTACTTCGGCAGGTAGCGGTCGCTCCCCGGCGAGAGCATGTTGATGATGGCGCCGCCCGCCGGCATGTGCGCCACGGCCGCCTGCGCCGCGAACCACGGGCCGAAGACGTTGACATCCATCGTGTGGCGCAGGTGCTTCGGCAGGGAGTCGATGGCGGCGCGCGGCCGTTCGAGGCCGCGGGCGGCGCTGTTGACCAGCACGTCGATGCGGCCGAACTCTGCCGCGACGGCCTCCACCATGGCGTGCACGGCCTCGCGCGAGCCGACGTCGGCCTGCACGGCCAGCGCGCGGACGCCGAGCGCGCGCAGCTCCCCGGCGGCGGCCTCGGCGGCCTCGCGGCTCCGCGAGTAGTTGACGGCGACGTCGGCGCCGGCGCGCGCCAGCCGCAGGGCGATCGCCTTACCGATGCCGCGGGTGCCGCCGGTGACGAGCGCGGCCTTGCCTTCGAATGTGCGCACTGCCCTCACTCCCAGGGTGCCCGTGCAGGTGGACGACCGCCGGGTCTGTTGTCTGCTACCCAGGCAGTGACTGTAGCGGTTCCGGCGCGGTTGCGCCTATGCTCCGGGCATGGGCCTCGAAGGACGGGTCGCGCTGGTCACGGGCGCCACGGGCGGCGGCATGGGCCGCAGCATCGCGCTGACGCTGGCGCGCGACGGGGCGGACGTCGTGCTCAACTACCGTGCCCGGCAGGAGCGGGCCGCCGCCGTCGTCGCCGCGGTCGAGTCGCTGGGGCGGCGCGCGCTGCCGTTCGCGGCCGACGTCTCGGACGCCGACGCGGTGGACGCGATGTTCGCGGCGGCGCGCGCGCGCTTCGGGAGGGTGGACATCGTCGTCAACAGCGCCGGCGGCCCCTGGAAGCCGCAGGACATCACGGAGATCGCGCCGGCGCACCTCCGCGCGGTGCTGGCGGAGGAGATCGAGGCGACGGTCCTGCTGCTGCGCGCGGCGCTGCCGGAGATGCGGCGCCAGGGCTGGGGGCGCTTCATCAGCATCGGCGGCTACCTGGCGGACGACTGGCGGTTCGGCCCGCCGGAGGCGCCGCTCGACTACCCGCTGGGCAAGGCGGCGCGCCACTGGCTGACACGCACGCTCGGGCCGCGCGAACTCGCGCACGGCGTCACGGTCAACGCCATCGCCCCGGGCCCGACGCCGCCGGTCTCGCTGGACGACGCGCTGGCGGCACTGCGCGGCGGGCGGCGCGGCCGCGCCGGCAACACGCCGCAGGATGTGGCGGAGGTGGCGGCGTTCCTCTGCTCGGACGAGGCCGTACGCATCACCGGTGCGGTGATCCCGCTGCCGGGCGCGACGGCGGTGTGAGGGCGAGCCGCCCAGCACGTCGGCACGAACGGGCACGCGGGCGCGTCCGGGCCACGGACCATGCCAGCGCCCACCGGGAGCGCGCCGGCGTTTCGGGCCCGCCCTTCACCCGCTGTCCGCCGTCCACCTCAGCGCCCGTC
>JAKAMA010000252.1 GCA_021813085.1 Chloroflexota bacterium
GACCCGGCGGCCGGCATCGACGACGCGGCGTACTCGCTGGAACCGCTGCTGGAGCTGGTGCGGCGACAGGAGCGCGAGGGGCTGGGGGACGCGCCGTGGCCGCCGCAGTTCCCGAAGGCGCCGGGCGAGCCGCCGCGCGTCCAGCCGAGCCGGCGCCGGGGCACCGGCGGACAGAGGCGGGACACGGGACGGCAGCCGCGCGGAGCCACGTAGAGCAGCTCCTTCAGCGGTCAGTCTTCGGTCGCCAGTCGCCAGTCGTCAGTTGTCAGCGCGGCGGCGGGGCCGGCACACGGCTTGCGGATCTGGGTACAGGGTGCCGACTGCGAAGGCCTCATGGCCTCGCGGCAAAGACCTGCTGCAGCTCGACCGGGACGGCGCTCACGACCTGGTCGAAGCTGCAAGCGCCGGCCGGCTTGTCCGGACGCCAGCGACGGAACGTGGCAGCGTGCCGGAACCGCTCGCCCTGCAGGTGGTCGAAGCTGACCTCGCACACGAGCTCGGGGCGCAGCCGCACCCAGGCAGTGGCGCGCTCGTCCGTCCATCGGTTCGGGCCGCCGGGTGTGCGGCCGCCGCCGAAGCCGGCGCGCTCGTCGTCGGTGAGGTACGGCGACAGCGTCTCGACGAGCGCGCGCTTCTCCGCGGCCTTGAAGCTCGAGGTGTGGCCCACGTACGCCAGCGCACCGTCTCCATCGTACAGCCCGAGCAGGAGCGACCCGACGGACTCCCCCTCCTGGCCCCTGTTCCAGCGGAAGCCGCCCACGACGCAATCGACGGTGCGGAGATGCTTGACCTTGAGCATCGACCGCTGGCCGGGGTGATAGGCGTCGTCGAGGCGCTTGGCGACGACGCCATCGAGCCCCGCGCCCTCGAACCGCCGGAACCAGTCCTGCGCGAGCTCGCGGTCACGGGTGACGGGCGTCACGTGGGCTGGCGGCGCGACGCCGCGGAGGGCGGCTTCCAGCCGCTGCCGTCGCTCGGCGAGCGGCCGCGCGCGAAAGTCGTCGTCGCCGTCCGCAAGGAGGTCGAAGGCAACGAACGCCGCGGGCGTCTCCTCAGCGAGCTTGCGGACCCGCGACTCCGCCGGGTGGATGCGCATCAGCAGCGCATCGAAGTCGAGTCCCCGTTCGCCGATGATCACGATCTCGCCATCGAGCACGAGCGGTCGCGTCAGCACACGCACGAGACCGGCGCTCAGCTCGGGGAAGTAGCGTGCGAGCGGCTTCAGGTCGCGGCTTTGCAGGTAGGCGCTGCCACCGTCGAAGAAGACGAGCGCGCGGAACCCGTCCCACTTCGGCTCGTACTGCCAGCCGTCGCCCGACGGGATCTCCGCGCTGATCCGGGCGAGCATCGGCTCGACCGGCGGCGCGAAGGGCAGCGGACGCACGTCGGATCGTCGGCGGCTTGCGGTCATCGCCGCAAGCGTACATCAGGATCGCGCACCAGCGGCCGCCGCGCTGACGGCTGGCGTCGCGGGTGCGGCACCACAGGAGAAAGACGGCGGGTCAGGAGCAGGTGCCGAAGGGCTCGTTGACCATGCGGTCCGAGGAGGACATGGGGACGTGCGGGATGAGCCTGTTGAAGATGGGCGTCATCGGCGTGTAGTTGTAGCTGACCGTCACCTGCACGGCATCGCACTGATTCCCGGCGCTGTTCGGCGTCGGCGGGTCGGCGTAGTTGGGGTACGCCCAGCTCTCGACGCTCGAAGTGATTGAGGCGGCATTGTTGAGGCTGGCCGTCCGCACGGCCACCTCCTGCGCGATGCAGTTCATGCGGGTCTGCGTCTGGACGCCGGTGCAGTCCGTCCGGCCGGTGACCGCGTAGCGTGCGGCGCTCCGCGCGGCCTCCTGGATGGTCACGTAGGACTGCATCGCCCGTGACAGGTCGACGAGCCCAAAGATGACCAGGGTGACGATCGGCATCACGAGCGCGAACTCCGCCAGCGCCTGGCCGCGCTCCCACCGTCTCGATCGCCGTGCGCGGATCCCCTCGCTCATTTGATCAACCGGAACGCGATGTTCTGCGCGATCTTGGTGAAGACACCCGAGAGGGCGGTCGGGTCATCGACCCGGAAGTAGTGGTCGTTCGTGCCCGACGTGGACGATGCGATGCACTTCGCCAGGCGCTGGCTCGCGATCGTGTCCGGGTCGGCGTTGCCGATGTTGCCGCAGTAGCTCGCGGACGGCGTCGTGCCGTCGTCGGTGCCGCAGACGCCGAAGTTCACGACGTAGATCTCGACGCCCTGCGTCTTGAGCGCGTCGGCCCGCGCCACCGTCTCGGTGTCGAGCTGGCGGCCGGGCGTCGTCCGGTACGAGCCGGGGTTCCACGCGTTGGGCGTCCCCTGGCCGGGCGCTGAGCAGGCCGTGCCCAGGTAAGCGTCGGACGTCGATGGCGAGGTCGTGGGCGTACAGGCGGCGGCGGGCGACGACCCCGCGACGTAGGATGCGGCGTTGTAGATGTTCGCCGCATCGGTCAGGATCACGATCACGCGGATGGTGTTCGACGCCGCATGGGAGCCGGAGCCGTACAGCACCTGGGCCGCCCGGTCGAGGCCACCGCACACATTCGTGCCGGTGCCGCCCCGGGCGCTGATCGCGTTGATCCCGTTGGTCACGGTGATCGCGTCGTTGTTGAGCGGCACGATCATGTTCCCGTTGTTCGCCGGCACGCACGGCACCCCCTTCGTGTTCGGCGGGTTGTAGCAGCCGCGGAAGGGCAGCGCGCCGACGCTGGTGTTGGCGCTCGGCAGCAGCGTGTTCGTAAAGCTCTTGGCGGCGTTCTTCGCCTCGTACTCCGGGCAGCCGCTGTTGCTCTGCTGGCCGTTGCACGGGCTCGCACCCATGCTCCCGGTCGCGTCGATGGCCATCACCGCATCCACCGGGATGACACCGAACCCGGCCGTCGCGCTGTTCGTCACGGTCATCGTCTTGATCCCGAAGACGCGCATGAAGATCGTGTCGACCTTCTTGCTCGCCGTCACCGACACCTGCTGCGACGCGGCGTCCGGGGTGATCGTGTCGGTGACGTTGCCGCCGGGTTCGTTCGCGTTGATGTAGTCCTGCGCGTGCTGCGTCGCGTTGGTGAGGCTTGGAAGCTCCTTCGCGCCGGCCAGCGCCGCCGCGTCCACCGTGCGGCCGAGCTCCGCGCGCACGACGTAGAGGCGGCCGACGTCTGCCGCAAGACCCATCAGCGCGATGAGGATCAGCGTCAGCATGGCGAAGAGGACCGCCACCTGGCCGGAGTCGTCTCGTCGAACCCTCGCGCGCTCGTCCATCCGACACCTCATTGCAACGACGGCATGGTGGTGCTGGAACACATGTGAAACGTGTCCGGCAGGATGATCGGGACATGCAGCAGCGTCTTGTGGTCGTAGCACGCCTGGACCTCGATCGCCGGGCGGGAGTCGACGGTCAGGTGTGTCACGGTAACGTTTGAGAGGGGCGTGCTCTGCCGCAGGGTGCCCAGATCCTTGACCACCAGCGCCTGGATCGCGCCGTCGTCCGCCGAACCCTTCGAGCCGAGCCGGGCGCCGTCGCGGGCCGCGGAGATCACGCTGATGTACGCGTTGAAGGCGGCCGAGACTTCCACAACCCCAACCACCAACACGAGGATCAAGGGGAGGATGATCGCCAGTTCCGCGAGGCTCTGGCCGCGCTCGCCCCGCGCGGCCGCCCACCGCACACGCACGCACGCACGCCGCGAGCCGGCGCGCCGCCTGGAATCTGCCCCCATCGCAGTTCCTCTCCCGCCTTCGGCAGCCACTCGGGACCGGCGACGCCGCGAGGAGCACCCTGCCCCGTAGGCGTTGCGGCCGGCCCGGGCGGGCCGCGGACGGTACACATTGGAGCCGCGGTCGGCGCCCCATCTGCGCCGGCCTTTCATGAAAAGCCTCGGCGCCTTCCACCGAATCTGAAGGATCGTGAAACGGGCATCCGGTCGCCGTCCTGAGGACGGGCGCGAGTGCTCTCGGTGTTCAGCCCGCCGCCGGCGGGCCGATAGTGTCACTGGGTTCAGGGAATCGTCGGCGCGCCCGCCCGCACCTCTGCGGCAGTGCGCACGGTCTGCTCGCCGATCCAGTCGGCGCGTGCTCGATACAGGGACCCGACAAGCATTCCAGATGGGGCACAGATGCGGTGGAGCGCATCCAACCGGGTGTGATGCCGGTCCGGCCGGCGCACGCGACGACTCTTGGGAGGGGAACGGATGATCAGCAAGCTCATCGGCGCGGGACTGGGCGTAGCGCTCGTGTCTCTCGCCGCAGTCGGGGCCTTCGCCTCGCAGAACGGCGTGACGACGCAGGCGACGCCGACGTCCACGGCCACAGCGCCGGCGACCGCGACCGGCACGGCCACGAGCACCGCCACCGCGCAGGCGACGGCCACGAGCGCGGCGACCGGCACGGCGACAGAT
>JAKAMA010000253.1 GCA_021813085.1 Chloroflexota bacterium
TTGTACGGGTCCTCGGCTGCGATGCGGCACTCGATCGCGGCGCCGCGCAGCACCACATCGTCCTGCGTGAAGCCCAGCGGCTCGCCGGCGGCGATCCGGATCTGGTCGCGCACGAGGTCGCGCCCGCACAGCCACTCGGTGACCGGGTGCTCGACCTGCAGGCGCGTGTTTACCTCCAGGAAGTAGAACTCCTGCGTCTTCGGGTCGAAGAGGAACTCGACGGTGCCCGCGTTCTCGTATCCCGAAGCCTTCGCCGCCGCGACGGCCGCCGCCATCATGCGACCGCGGATCTCCGGCGTGATCACGGTCGAGGGTGACTCCTCGAGCAGCTTCTGGTGGCGGCGCTGCACGGAGCACTCGCGCTCGCCGAGGGCGACGGCGTGCCCGTGCGCGTCCGCGAGGATCTGCACCTCGATGTGTCGCACCGGCGACAGGAAGCGTTCGAGGAAGACGCCGCCGTCGCCGAACGCCGACTGCGCCTCGCTCGACGCCACGCGCACGGCGTTCGCGATCTCGTCCGCGCTGCCGACGTGGCGGATGCCCTTGCCGCCACCGCCGGCCGCCGCCTTGATCAGCAGCGGGAAGCCGATGCCCGGCGCGAGCCGCACCGCCTCATCGGCCTCGACCCGTCCCTCGGTGCCTGGCACGACCGGCACGCCGGCAGCGATCATCGTGCGCCGCGCGCTCACCTTGTCGCCGAGCAGCCTCACGGCGTCCGGCTTCGGGCCGATGAAGGTGATGCCGGCCGCCGCGCAGGCCTCGGCGAACTCCGTGCGCTCGCTCAGGAAACCGTAGCCGGGGTGCACGGCGTCGGCGCCGGCGGTGCACGCGACCTCGAGGATCTTCGCGTAGTTCAGGTAGCTCTCGAGCGGCGGCCCCTCGCCGATGCAGTACGCTTCGTCCGCGTACCGGACGTGGAGCATGTTGCGGTCGACCGTCGAGTAGACGGCGACGGTGCGGATGCCCATCTCGCGACAGGTGCGCATGACGCGCAGCGCAATCTCACCGCGGTTGGCGACGAGGACGGTCTTGAACACGCGGATGCTCCTGCCCGGCAAGGGCACGATCTTGTAGCACAGATCCCGGATGCGGGGTAGCCGGAGGCGGGGCCGGACCGGGACGCCGCGTACCGGCTACTTTGCGGGCGCGAATTCGGAGTGCTCCTGCCAGGCGAGCAGGCGCTGGACCGCCAGTGACGCCGCGTCCACGCTCGGGAACACGGCGAGGCCGCCGGCCGCCGCCTCGTGCTGGAACGTCAGCGTGCCGCCCATGCCGGTCTCGGTCGTCGGTATCCGTGCGACGCAGACGATCGGCTTGCCGATCTCGGCCGCCAGCTCGCCGAGCTTCGTGGCGCTTTCGCGCGCAGCTTCGACGATGGTTGGGCCGCCCGGATGGGCCGTCTGGCCACCGCGGTTCGGGCCCCAGCTCCAGCTCGTGTGGTAGAGGATGAAGTCGATGTTTGGCGCCTCGGCGACGATGCGGATCGTCTCCAGCATGGGCTTCAGGCCGTCCGGGCCCCAGCCCACGCTGGTGTCCACCGGGTTGCGGACGCTGGTGCCGGCCGTGGGGGTGAACGCGACCAGCTTCTGCTGGATGTCCTCGGGTAGCGCGGGCATGCGCAGCCCGTGCGACGCCACCTCGTCCGAGGCGAGCACGCTGTAGCCGCCGCCGCCGCCGACGATGGCCGCGCGCGGGCCGCGCAGCGAGCCGAGGAAGCGGAACGCCACGACGGAGTCGACCAGCTCTTCCATCCGGTCGACGCGCATCGCGCCCGCCTGCCGCACGGCCGCGTCGAAGATTGCGAGCGATCCGGCGAGGCTCCCCGTGTGCGAGTTCGCGGCACGCGTGCCCGCTTCCGTGCGCCCGCCCTTGAGGATGACGACCGGCTTCGCGCTCGCCGCCTTGCGCAGCGCGCGCATGAAGCGCGGCCCGTCGTTGATGCCCTCGATGTAGCAGCCGACGACCGTGGTCTCCGGGTCCTCGGCGATGTACTCCAGCAGCTCCGACTCGCGCAGGTCGGCGCCGTTGCCGTAGCTCACCACCTTGCTGTAGCGCAGGCCGCGCACTTCGCCTGTGCGGCAGAACTCGCCGGCGTTCGCGCCGCTCTGCGAGAGGAACGCCACGGGACCGGGCTCTGTGGGCAGGAACGGCATGAACGAGAGCCCTGCGGCCGGGACGTACAGCCCCATGCAGTTCGGCCCGATGACGCGGATGCCGAGCGCTCCCGCCCGCGCCAGCACCCGGCGTTCGAGCGCCGTCGCTTCCGCGTCGCCCGTCTCGCTGAAGCCGGCCGTGAAGAAGTGCAGCACCTTGACGTGCTTGGCGCCGCAGTCCTCGACGAGCTGCTCGACGAAGCGCAGCGGCACGCTCGAAATCACGTAGTCGACGTCACCGGGGATCTCCGTCAGCCGTCGGTAGCACGTGAGGCCCTGGATCTCGGCGGCCTTGGGATTCACGGGATACAGAGCGCCGGTGAAGCCCATCTCCTTGATGGCCGACACGAACGAGCCGGGGCCCTCCTGGGTCGATGCGCCCACCACCGCGACGCTGCGGGGGTGAAACAGGTAGTCGAGCGCGGCGAACGTCCCCTGGGGCACGGAACAGGCTCCTGTTGAAGCGCGCGGGTGGCGGCTGGCGCCGCATCCGGCGCGGTTGCACGCGAACCCGGCACCGCACCGTAACAACGCCCCCGGCGAGGGGCAATCCCCAATGCGTTGCACCGCGCCGGGGAGTAAGGGATGGGCCGCGATCCCTACGGGTTTTCCCCTTAAGCAGCCACCCGCCCCTGCCGACCATTCAGATGGTCGGAAGGGCCACGACGGGCCCCGCGACCGGCGACGGTAGCCGAGGTCCGATGCCCGAATTCACGCCTCAAACCCTCCTGCGGCAGCTTGTCCGGCGGCGCTTCTGGCTGCCCATTGCCAGCATCTTCGCGCTGTCGGTCGCGGGCATGGCCGCCGCGTCGATGGTGGCGCCGTCTCCCGCCGGTCAGGCTGCCGTCGCGCCCACGGCGACGCCCGTGCCATCGCCGCCGGGTGACGCCTCGGCGCTCGCGCTCCTCGGGCTGCGCCCCCGCTTCGACGCGGCCGACGGCCAGGCGTTCGCGGAGATCGTGCGCTTCACGCAGATCGCCGCGCTGCCAACGCCGACGGCCGTGCCGCCCACCCCAGTGCCACCCACGGCGACGCCGGTGCCGCCCGCCCCGGCGCCCGCGCCGGTACGGCCGCTGGCTCCCCCACCCGCGAGCGCGCCCGTCGCCCCCGCGCCTCCCCGGGCGCCGGCTCTCCCGGCTCTCGACACCTCGCCGATGGACGCGTTCGAGCAGGCCCTGTTCGACGACACGAACCGCCGCCGGGCGAGCGTCGGCCTGCCGCCGCTGCGCGACAACCAGTCGCTCGTCGCCATCGCGCGCATCCGGGCGCGCGACATGGCCGCGAACAACTACTTCGCGCACACCAGCCCGGTGACCGGCGATACGGCCTTCAGCCTGATGGACAAGTACGGCATCCCCTACGGCTGGGCGGGCGAGAACCTGGCGAAGAACAACTATCCCATCGACCAATTCGTGGCCGTCGCCGACAACGCGCTCTGGAACAGCCCGCCGCACCACGAGAACATCGTCGGCCCGCACTACACCGACATGGGCGTCGGCTTCGCGCAGGACGCCAGCGGCATGAAGTACCTCGCGATCATCTTCACCGGCCCGGCGTAGCGGCTGCGGGGTACCGTTGTCGCGAGGCAGGCAGACGCCCTTGTGCGCGGTTGTGCGCCAACGCCGGATGCGGGCCCATCCGGGGCGCGGGGTTCCCCGTGCGGGCCGGCTGGCGTCTGCACGTCCCATCGTTCAGCCGCCAGTGTCTGACCGCTGGGCGAGGCATGCGCAAGGCAGGACCTTACGCCGCCTGCGTGCCGTTCCGGTGCTCGGCGGGCGCTGCGCCCGGCAACCCGACTTGTGACACGAAGTACGACTCGCAGGCCGCGTCGAGGTGACGGCGCGTGAACGCGGGGCTCTCGCCATGGTAGACGCAGATATCCATCATGAGGTCGGTAATATCGCGCGGGTGGCTGCCCTTGAAGCCGCGCCCGGTCCGTGTGTAGTAGGTGTCGATCAGGTAGAGCGCCGCTTCGGTATCCAGTGGGATCTCCCGCTGCTGGCAGACGCGTGCGAGGATCTCGAGGAACTGCTCCCGGGTCGGGTCGGGGATGTGGATCTTGTGGCGGATGCGCCGAAAGAAGGCCTCGTCGCCCAGTTGCGAGGGCTCCAGGTTCGTCGAGAAGATGAGCAGCACATCGAAGGGCACTTCCAGCGTGTCGCCGGTGTGCAGCGACAGGTGGTCGACGCGCTCCTCCATCGGCACGATCCAGCGGTTGAGCAGCTCCTTGGGCTGGATCATCTGCCGC
>JAKAMA010000254.1 GCA_021813085.1 Chloroflexota bacterium
AGAACGTTTCCTTGTCGTCAGGGGCGGAGCGAATCTGTGCATCTTCGCGGCGGACTCGGACGGGAAACTCTTAGATTGACGGCTTACAGTAACAGAGGCGGGTACAGCTTTCAACTGGTCAAGCGGGCGATTTTTTCAGCCGGCGAAGGGCTCGACGACCTCGGCGTTGATGCGCTCGTACACTGCGCGCTTCCAGGGCCCCTGGCTCATCATGATCATCTGCGTCACGCCGACCTCAGCATATCGCTCGACGATGTCTCTCACGTGCGCCGCGGACCCGATCGGCAACTGCCGCTTCGCCTCCTCCGGCGACAGTCCCGCGCCCGCGGCGGACATCGCCGCCACCCGGTCGATCAGCCCCTGGTTCTCGCTCACGACGATCGCGCCGAACGTCGTCTTCCCGATCTCCGCCGGGTCGCGCCCGGTCTCCCGGCAGTGGCGCTCCAGCACCTCGATCTTCCGGCGCACCATCTCCGGCGTACCCGACACGTTCATCACGTCGCCGTAGCGCGCGAGCGTCCGCAGCGTCCGGCGCTCACCGCCGCCGCCCACCATGATGGGCGGGTGCGGCCGCTGCACCGGCTTCGGCAGGAACACCGCCCGGCGCAGACGGTAGTACAGGCCCTCGAAGTCGACCGGCCCCTCGCTGTCGAACAGCATGCGGATCAGCCGCACCGCCTCCTCGAGCCGATCCTCGCGCTCCTTTGCCGGCGGGAAGCGCATGCCGTACATCTGGTGCTCGCCCTGGTGCCACGCCGCGCCGATGCCGAACTCCAGGCGGCCGCCGCTCAGGTGGTCGATCGTGGCCGCCATCTTCGCCAGCACCGCCGGCTCGCGGTACGTCACGCCCGTGACCAGGCAGCGCAGCCGGATCCGCGACGTGCGCGCCGCCAGCGCCGCCAGCGCGCTCCAACCCTCGAAGCAGTTCGCGTTCGGGTCCTGCCCCGGGCCCGGCGGGATGAAGTGGTCGAAGGTCCAGGCACTGTGGAACTTCGTCTCCCGGTCGAGGAACGTCCAGATATCCTCGACCTCCCGCCACTCGACGTTGTTCAGGCTCGTCTGGAGGCCGAAGCGCATCGTGGTCACTGGGTGGAATCCCTTCTGTCGTCTGTCGTGGCTGTCGTCTGTCGTCTGTTGTCTGTTGTCTGCGCCCGCGGCCATCCCCCTACCGGGTCACCCCTGGCATCTGCGCGATGAAGAACTGCCAGATCTCGTCCGTCGCGTTCACCTCGTGCGTCGTCTCGCCCAGCGCCGTGACGTCGGCCGCTGCCCCCGGCCACGTGTGCCCCCCGCCTTCGACGATGAACAGCTCGACGGCGACGTAGCCGCGGCACTCGCTGTACGCCAGCGTGCGCACGTGCGGGGTGAGCTGCATCTTCGCGGGCGTGGGCTCGCAGCCGTCCGCCTTCGCCCACGCCGCCGCCGCGCCCTCGACGCTCGGCGCCGGGATGCCGCTGTTGGCGACCGTGCCGCCGTCGAACGGCACGAGCGGGTCCTTCGTGCCGTGGAACTCCAGCACCGGCATCGGCTTCGCCGTCGGGCAGTCCGGCGGATACCAGAGCGCCGCGACGACGCCGATGGCGTCGATGCGGTCTTGCAGCGAGCAGGCGAGCCGCACCGCCATCGCCGCGCCGCTCGAGATGCCCGTCGCGTACACCCGCGCCGGGTCGACGCAGAGCGCCGCCTCCGTGCGGTCCAGCGCGTCGCGGATGAACCCCACGTCGTCCGCGCCGCCGGGGACCGGAATGAAGTTCCACGCGCGTGGCGTGCCCGTCCCGTCCGGCGTGACGGTGATGAAGCCCTCGGCGTCGGCCTTCTTCTGGAAGCCGGAGTAGAACGCCTGCTGCAACGCGTTCGACCCCGCTCCGTGCAGGTTGATCACCAGCGGCAGCTTCTTCGTCCCATCGTACGAGGGCGGGACGTGCAGGATGTAGTGGCGGTCCAGGCCCCCGGATCGGATGCGGACATCGACGCTGCCAGCGGCGTGCGGCTTCGCGGGCACGCACGGCGGCGACGGCAACGCGACGGGCGAAGATGGCGCGGCGGCCGATGATGAGGCCGGCGCGGCCGCGACCGTCACGCTGGCCGCCGCCTTCGATGCGGCGCTGCCGCCCGCAGGGCCCGTGCGGCTGCACCCGGCGAACGCGAGCGCCGAGCCGGCGACGAGCGCGGCCAGCCATACGGCCCGTCCCGGGAGCGCGTCGTGCGTGCGCCACCAGACGCCGCGGGCGGAGCGGCCGCTCACTGCCAGAGGTCCGGATTGCGCGCCCGATGCTCCGTCCGCAGGCGCCCGAACAGCGCGCGATACGAGGACGACGCCAGGTCGGGCGTCGTCATCAGCACCGCGTCCTCGTTGTTGTCGGTGTAGTAGCGGACGCGCAGCCCGACCCGTTCGAAGCCGTACTTGTCGTACAGGAGCTGCGCCGCATCGTTCGACTTGCGCACCTCCAGCGTCACCACCTCCTGTCCCGACTCCATCGCCAGCTCGATGCAGGCGATGAGCAGCCGCTCACCGATGCCCATGCGGCGGTAGCGTTCGCGCACCGCGACCGTGACGATGTGCGCCTCGCCCGCCATCATCCACACGCCGATGAAGCCGAGCAGGTGCTCGGGCGCGGGCGGCGGCGTACCGACCAGCCGCCGCAGCGCCCCCCAGACGCCGGACGCGGGCGCCGCGGCCTCGGCCGGGTCGGACGGTTCCGTGATCACGATGTAGTGCGCCAGGTTGTTCTGCAGCTCACGCCGGTACGCCGTCTGTGGCCAGATCGTCGGGAACGACTCGCGCTCGACCTCCACGACCTGCGGAATGTCCTCGGTCGACATGGGGCGAAGCCGGATGTGGAGCGCGGTACGCACTGGCTCACCAGATCGTGTGAAGTTCGCCCATTCTAGCATCCGTTGCCCGGGGCGGCGTGTTAGCGTGGCAGCGATGGCGCCGGCAGGTGCTCGTAGATCTGGCGGTAGCGGGCGTAGTTCTCCATCACGCGCTTCACGTACGCGCGCGTCTCACCGAACTCCAGGTCCTCGACGAACAGGTCCTCGTCCGTGCCGGCAGCCTTCGCGGCCCGTGACGCCGCGCCCGGCCCCGCGTTGTACGCCGCCAGCGCGCGATAGGCGTCCGACTGGAACGCCCGGAGCTGCTGCGCCAGGTAGTCGGCGCCGAAGCGCAGGCTCACCGTCGGACGGTAGAGGTCATCCGCCGTGAAGCCCTGTGTCCCCAGCGACTGCGCGATCTGCTTGCCCGTCGCCGGCACCACCTGCGTCAAACCGAGCGCGCCGGCGGGCGAGCCGGCATGCGCGTCGTAGAAGCTCTCCTGGCGGACGAGCGCCAGCAGCAGCAAGGGCGAAATCTTTTCTTGCGTCGCCGCGTCGCTCACCAGGCTCTTGTAGACGATGGGATACGCGACGCGCAGCAGGTCGTCCGGCGGCGGCGCCTGCAGCGAAAGCAACGACAGCAGGCGCGTCGCCGCACGCGCCGCGAGGCTCGTGCGCCCCTCCTGCTGGAGCCGCTTCGTCACCTTGTACAGCACGACCGGGTCGCTCGCGTACTGCTGGATGATGTCGCGGAACACCGAGTCCGACTGCGCGCTCAGCCCCACGTTCGCGAGCTCCGCCGCCTGCGCCCAGCGCGGGTCATTGACCGGCGCGTCGCTCGCGGTCGCCGGGTCGCTGCCCGTGCTGTCCTTGACGTACTGCGCGATCTTCTTCCAGTCCGGCGGGCTGTCGTTGAGCTGCGGCGTGCGGGCCTTCGCGCCGTTCCGGTTCAAGAGCAGCGATGCCCGTAGCCCGTAGAAGCTGTCCGGCGCGTCCTTGACCAGCGCTTGCAGTACGCCATCGTTCGCCGCGCCGTTCTGCTCGACCAGCGCCCGGCCCTGCCAGTAGCGCGCGCGCAGGTTGTCGTCGCCGCTCGTGCGCGCCGCCAGCGCGCTCCACAGCGAGATCGCGGTCGTGCGGTCCCCGGCGCGGTACGCCGCGAGCCCCTGCCGGAATGCCGCGCCGTCCGCGTAGCTCGAAGAGGGGTACTGCGTCGCGAGCGTGCCATAGTCCGCCTGCGCCTCGGCGAAGCGCCCCTGCGCGTCGAGCAGCCGCCCGCGCCACCAGAGCGCGGCCGGCGCCAGCGGCGACGCCGTGTCCGTCTGCGGCACGAGGCCATAGTCGTGGATCGCGGCGTCTACGTTCCCCGCACGCTCTTCGAGCGCACCCAGGTAGTACTGCGACGCCGCCACATGCGCGCCGGCCGCGATCGCCCTGATGAACGCCGCCCGCGCCGCGTCATCGCGGCCGGCCTGATAGTCGACGCGCCCGCGCCTGTAGTCGCTCACGGCGACGCCCGCCGCGTCGAGCGCATCGAGCATGTCCGGCGCGGCGCCCGCCGAC
>JAKAMA010000255.1 GCA_021813085.1 Chloroflexota bacterium
GGCTTCTCGGCCCAGCGCTCGCGCGGCAGGATCACGTCGTGGACCTGCGAGCCCGTCAGCCGCGTGGCGCCGAAGCCGGCGCCGATCTCGACGCCCTTGACGCTGTGGATGCTCATCAGCGCCTGCGCCAGCCGCCCATCGATCTTGCGGTCCCAGTGCACATGGCTGCCCAGCCCGACCGGCACCCCCTCCGCGCGCCCCTCGACGACGCCGCCGAGCGTATCGCCGGCGTTCCGCGCGGCGTCGATCGCCTCGACCATGCGCCCGGCGCTCGCCGCGTCCGCGCAGCGCACCGGCGAGTCTTCGACCGCCGACCAGTCGATGTCCGCGGGCACGACGGCCTCGACCGCGCCGATGCGCACCGTGTGGCTGCGGAAGCTGACGCCCAGCTCTCCGAGCAGCCGCTTGCACACGGCGCCGACGGCGACGCGCGCTGCCGTCTCGCGCGCGCTCGCCCGCTCGAGGACCGGGCGCACGTCGTCGAAGTCGTACTTCAGGGTGCCGGCGAGGTCCGCGTGGCCGGGGCGCAGGCGCGTCACGCGCTCGACCTCGCCCTCGGCCGCATCGACCGACATCACCTCGGTCCAGTTCACCCAGTCGCGGTTCTCGATCGAGAGCGCGATCGGGCTGCCCAGCGTCCGGCCGTGGCGCACGCCCGCGATGATCTCCGCGCGGTCCTGCTCGATCTTCTGGCGCCGGCCGCGCCCGTAGCCGCCCTGCCGGCGCCGCAGGTCGACCGCGATCTCGTCCTCCGTGAGCGGCAGGTCCGCGGGCATGCCCTCGATCACCATGATCAGGCCCTTGCCGTGCGACTCGCCGGCGGTGAGGAAGCGGAGCACTAGTGCCCCTCCAACTTGATGTGCCGCAATACGTCTCCGCACTGGAATGTGGAGGATGGAAGGCGGAAGCATCGAACAGCGAGATGGTGCTGGTCCCTGGCGTGCACCGTCCACCTTCTATGCTCCAGCGTCCGGCGGGCGGCGCAATCAACGTGGTATGGCACTAGTCGTCGTCCTTGTAGAACGCCGCCGGCACGCCGCTGGGGCCGCTCGCGTCCGGGTCGACCGGCAGCGCGTTGCCCCGGTCATCGAGCCGGAAGCGGCCGCCGAACGCCCGCACGATCTCCTCCGCGTCCATGTCGTCCCAGTCCAGCGCGTCCGCCACCTCGCGCCGGGCGACGGTGGAGATGATGCACTGCTGGGCCGCGCCCGCGCCGTCGCGGAACGTGCTGTAGATGTCGACCTGCGCGTAGTCCAGCTTCACGTTGGGGATATCGTACAGCACCATCTCCGCGAGCCGGGCCGTGAGCTTCATCCCCTCCTTGAGCGACGTGCTGACCTCGCGCCGCTCGCCGCTGACGAGCGCGTACTGCCCCTCCGCCGCCGCGCTGAGCCGCACGCCGTCCGGCTTCACTTCGAGCAGCTCCGCGCCCTGCACGCCGTGCCAGACCGAGGGCGCGATGCCGCGCGGCGCGCGCGCCGTCTTCCAGCGCTGCACCTCCTCGCCGACGAGCGCCTGGATCGCCGGCACGTCGCCGTGCTCGACGAGCTTGCGCCAGTACAACTGCGCGCGCGTCCCCTGGATGATCGCGAAGCCCACGATCAGGAACACGATCATCAGGACGAAGAGCGCGACCGCGATCCCCCAGTCCGAAGCGGCCAGCAGCGGCAGTACCATCACCCCGCAGTATGGCAGATCGCCGGCGGGGCTCCCGAGGTCTGCCGTCCGCGCCGTCCGCGCGCTATGATGGGCCGACGTTCATCATGTGAGGGAACGGACGCTTGGCGGACAACGGCGTTGATCTGGCGCTCGACCGTGGCCCGCACACCTGCGCGGAGGCCGGTACGAACCACATGCTGTTCTCTTGCAACGACACGACCGCCCTATTGGCCGGATCGCCTGTCGGGGAGGCAGGGATATGAAGGAAATCCTGGTCAACATCCACGTCGAGCCGCTGCCCGAGGGAGGCTTTCTCGCCACCAGCGACGACATGCCGGGCCTCGTGGCCCAGGGACGGACCGTCGCCGAGACGCTGGAGATCGCGCAGGACGTGGCGGTGGGCCTCGTTGAATCGTACCTGGAGCACGGCGATGAGCTGCCGCCCGCGCTGCGCGACTTCCCCGCCGCGAAAGGCGACGTGCGCATCCCTGTCACGCTCCCCTGATGGGCAGGCTCGCGGGCTTCAAGGCCGATGAGATGATCCGCAAGTTGCGGCGCGCGGGGTTCGTGTTCGACCGCCAGCGGAAGGGGAGCCACCAGATCTGGAGGAACCCCGAAACCGGGCGGCGCACGACCGTCCCTCGCCATCCCGGCGAACTGCCCGTGCCGAAAGGCGTCTTCCGCAGCTATCCTGTGCGCCGGTTCGGGGCGCTTCTCGATCTACTTGCGCCCGCCGGGTGATCTCGGGCGTCCTACCCCGCTGCCGCAAGCGCCGCCTCCGCCGCGGCGCGCATCGCCGCCGTGTCGGCATCGCGCCCCGTCCACAGCCGGAAGGCCTCCGCCGCCTGGTACACCAGCATCCCGAGCCCCGACACCGCCTGCGCGCCCCGCGCGCGGGCGTCGCGCAGGAGCGGCGTCTCCGCGGGGTTGTACACCAGGTCGAAGACCGTCGTCTGCGGCTGGATCAGCTCCGCCGCCACCGGCGACTGCCCCGCGCCCTCCGAGCCCGCCGTGCCGACGGGCGTGCAGTTCACCAGCAGCTCCGCTTCGCGCAGGCTGCGCAGGTACGAGCCGTCGCCCCAGTACGCCCACGTGATCGTCGTGCCCGTGGACGTGAGCGCCTTCAGCGACAGCACGAGCGCGTCCAGCTTCTTCGGGTGGCGGCCGACGACGAAGATCACGCTCGCGCCGGCCTCGACGAGCGCCAGCGCGACGGCGCGCGCCGCGCCGCCGCTGCCGAGGATCATCGTGCGCCGGCCGCGCGCGTCGAAGCCGGCGTCCTGCCGCAGGGCGCGCGCGAAGCCGGCGACGTCGGTGTTGTGGCCGACCAGCCGCCCGCCCTCGTGCACGATCGTGTTGACGGCGCCGATCTTCGCCGCCGCGCCCGCCGTGCCGTCGAGCAGCGGCAGCACCGCCTGCTTGTGCGGGATGGTCACGCTCGCGCCGAGGAAGTCCGCCCCGCGCAGCGCCTCGACGCGCCCCGCCAGCACGTCCTCGGGCGTGTCCCAGGCCTCGTATGTCGCGTCGATGCCCGCGGCCCGGAACGCCGCCTCGAAGATCGCCGGGCTCTTCGTGTGCCCCAGCGGATGCCCGATTACGCCCGCGCGCTTCGTCATGGCCTGCTCCTCCCCTACTGCCCGTAGGGCTGGTACTTCTCGACGTTCTTCAGGTGCTCGCTCAGCGTCCTCGCGAAGACGTGGGTGCCATCGCCCTTCGCCACGAAGAACAGGTAGTCCGTGTGCGCCGGCCGGATCACGGCTTCGATCGACGCGAGGCCGGGGTTGGCGATCGGCCCGGGCGGCAGCCCTCCGTGTACGTATGTATTGTACGGCGAGGCGAACTTCAGGTCGCCGAGCGTCAGCGCCTTCTTCCAGTAGCCGTACTTCGCTACGTTCGCGGGGTCGCTCGCCAGCGCGAACTGCACCGTCGGGTCCGCCTGGAGCGGGATGCCCGCCCGCAGCCGGTTCAGGTAGACGCTCGCGATGACCGGCCGCTCGCCCGGCACCACGGCCTCCCGCTCGACGATGGACGCGAGCGTTACGACCTGCGCCAGCGTCAGGTCCTGGCCTTCGAGCTGGACCTTGTCGGCGACGTGGTCCTGGAACGCCTGCAGCATCGTCTGGACGACCTGCGTCGCGCTCTCGTTTGGCGAGAACGCGTACGACGCGGGGAAGACGAAGCCTTCGAGGCCATCGCCAGGCACCTGTGCCAGGAACGGCAGGTTGTAGCGCGACTTCACGAGCGCGGCCATAAAGTCCTGCTCGCTGACGATGTTGTGTTTCTGCAGCAACTCGCCGACCTGCTCGACCCGCAGGCCCTCCGGGATCGTCACCTGGCGCGACGCGGTCTTGCCCTCGGCGATGCGGTGTACCACCTCGATCGCCGGCAGCCCCGGCTCGAACTCGTACTCGCCGGCCTCGAGCGCGTTCTGCACGCCGGTGATGCCGACGAGCACCTCGAACAGCCGGCTGCTCCGCACGACGCCCGCCGCAGCCAGCGCGTTGCCGATGTCCGTCGCGCTCTCGCCCTTGCTGACGGTGATCATGACCGGACGCCCGGGCGCGGGCGCGGCGTCGATGTGCGGCGCGCCGCCCGCCATCACCGCCCCCGGCGTGCGATACACGAACCAGCCCGCCCCCGCGGCGAGCGCCAGCACCGCGAGCGTCGCCAGCGCG
>JAKAMA010000256.1 GCA_021813085.1 Chloroflexota bacterium
TGCTGAGCTGATCGAGGTAGCGGATGTCCTCGTCGTTCAGGTAGATGTTGACGAAGCGGTGCAGCGCGCCGTCCTGCATGATCTGCTGCTTGAAGCCCGGGTAGCGGCCGTCGAGGTCGCTCAGCAGCTCGCCGACCGTGCCGCCCTCGCCGTGCACGACCTTCGCGCCGGTGACCTTCTGCAGCACCGATGTCACTTTCACTTCTACGGCCATACGTCCTCTCGTCCCTCCCGAATCGCGGCCGGCGGGTCCGCGTTCGTCATTGCCGGCGCGGGGGCGGCGCCCCTACGTTGATCCGGGCACGGCAAGCAGCGCCCCCAACGTCCACCCGGGCGCGGCAAGCAGCGCCCCTACGTCCATCCGGGCGCGGCGAGCAGCGCCCCTACGTCCACCCGGGCGCGGCGAGCAGCGCCCCTACGTCCACCCGGGCGCGGCAAGCAGCGCCCCTACGTCCACCCGGGCGCGGCGAGCAGCGCCCCTACGTCCACCCGGGCGCGGCAAGCAGCGCCCCTACACCTTCGCCTTCTCGCGAGCGGCCGCTTCGGCGGCCTTCTGCTCTTCCTCGTTCGTGTGCCCAAAGGCGCCGCCGCAGAACGCGTCGTAGTCGATGAGCCCGGTAACCGTCGGGTGGTCGCCGCAGAGCACGCAGTCCGGGTCGCGGCGGATGCGCACCTGCCGGAACTCCATCGCCAGCGCGTCGTACAGCAGCAGGCGGCCCTGGAGTGAGTCGCCGACGCCGAGGATCAGCTTCAGCACTTCGGTCGCCTGGATGGTGCCCACGGTGCCGCAGAGGGCACCGAGCACGCCCGCCTCGGCGCAGCTCGGCACGAGCCCCGGTGGCGGCGGCGAGGGATAGAGGCAGCGGTAGCAGCCCTGGCCGGGCAGATACACCGTCACCTGACCATCGAAGAGCAGGATCGAGCCGTCGATTAGTGGCTTCTTCAGGAAGTAGCAGGCGTCGTTCACCAGGTAGCGAGCCGCGAAATTATCGGCGCCGTTGATGACGTAGTCGTACGGGGCGATGATCTCGAATGCGTTGTCGGACGTGATCGGCACCTGGTGCGTGACCACCTCGACGTCCGGGTTGTAGGCGTTGATCGTCTCCTTCGCCGAGATCGCCTTTGGCTTGCCGATGTCGTCGTCCTGGTGCAGGATCTGCCGCTGGAGGTTCGAGATGTCGACGGTGTCGAAGTCGACGATGCCGATCTTGCCGATGCCGGCGAGCGCGAGGTAGACCGCGATGGGCGAGCCGAGGCCGCCGGCGCCGATGATCAGCACGCTCGACTCCATGATCTTGCGCTGCCCGGATGGCCCAACCTGCGGCATGATGATGTGCCGGGAGTAGCGGTTCACCTGGTCCGGCGTCAGGGCGCCGACGCGCCTGCGGCCGTCGGGCGCGGACGCGTCACCGGCGCCGCCGGCCATCGCCGGGATGACGGCGACCTCGTCGCCGTCATGCACCTTCGTCGCGATGCCATCGAGCGAGGCGATCTCCTGTCTGTTCACGTAGATATTGATGTGCGCGGGCACGTCGCCGCCGCTCCCGAAGACGAGGCCGCGGAAGCCCGGGTATTGCCTGTCGACGTCTGCCAACACCTCGGCCACGTCGGCGCCCACCGCCTCGACGTGCTGGCGGTCGCCGGTCAGCTTGCGAAACGGCGTCGGTATGTAGACGGAGATGGCCATGGGGCCTCCGGCGGTAGCGCGCGATGCGGGATGGGCAGCGCGCGCGGAGCGCGACACGGGGTCGATGCCTCCGCTCGCCCTATCGATGTGCAGGTGTCCATGGTCCATGCTGGTCTCCCGTTTCGTTGCAGCGGTCCGCACTACAGGCTAACACTCAGGTAGCGCTCGCCGGTATCGCAGAGCATCGTCACGACGCGCGTGCCGGGCCCGAGCTTCTTCGCGACGCGGAGCGACGCCCAGACGTTGGCACCGGAGGAGATGCCGACGAGCAGGCCCTCTTCCCGCGTCAGACGGCTGGTGATCGCGTACGCGTCCTCATCCTTCACCTCGACCAGCTCGTCGTACGCATCGCGGTTCAGCACGCCGGGGACGAAACTCGCGCCGAGGCCCTGGATGCCGTGCATACCCGCCTTGCCGCCGCTCAGCACGGGCGAGCGCGCCGGCTCGACGGCGACGACGAGCACGCCCGGCAGCTCCTGCTTCAGGACCTCGCCGACGCCCGTGATCGTGCCGCCGGTGCCGACGCCGGCCACAAAGGCATCGAGCCGGCCGCCGGTTGCGCGCAGGATCTCGCGCGCGGTGGTGCGACGGTGCACGTCCGGGTTGGCCGGGTTGTTGAACTGCTGGGGCATGTAGAACGCGCCCTTCTGCTCGCTCAGCTCTTGCGCGGCGAACACGGCGCCGCTCATGCCCTCGATCGCCGGCGTCAGGATGAGCTGCGCGCCGAAGCGGCTGAGGAGCCGGCGCCGCTCGACGCTCATGTCTTCGGGCATGGTCAGCACGAGCTTGTAGCCCTTGACCGCGGCGACCATCGCCAGGCCGATGCCCGTGTTGCCGGATGTCGGTTCGACGATCGTGTCGCCAGGCTTCAGCACGCCGCGCGCCTCGGCGTCCTCGATCATCGCCAGCGCGATGCGGTCCTTGACGCTGCCGGCCGGGTTCAGCGATTCCATCTTGCCCAGGATCTCCGGCCCGCCGGGCGGCGCGATGCGCGACAGCCGCACGAGCGGCGTGTTGCCGATGAGGTCCAGCACGCTGTCCGCGATCGCGGTCTCGCGCGCGGGCGCGGCGGGCAGATCAGATGACATAGCGGGCTCCCGCGCGGTCGTACTCGCGCTCGCGCGCGGCGAGGGCGCCGATCGTCACGCCGTCGAGGATCTGCTGCGTCGCCTCTTCGACGTCGTGCCACACCTCGTGGGCGGCGCGGCACTGGTAGCCCTCGTCGTGCAGGTGCGACACAGGAGAGAGCGAGCCCTCGAGGGCACGGATGACGTCGCTGAGGCGGACCTCCTCCGGGCGCAGGAGGAGCGCATGGCCGCCCTGGGGGCCGCGGACGCTGCGGATGAATCCGGCCTTGCGCAGCGTCGTCAAGAGCTGGTCGAGGTAGGGCTCGGGGATGCGCTGGCGGGCGGCGATCTCGGCGCTCTGGATGGGGCCCTCGCCGTAGTGGTGGGCCAGCTCGATGAGGGCACGGACGCCGTAGTCGCCCTTGGTGGAGATACGCATAGCGGGTCTCTGGCGGGATTCTCCGGAAAGTTAAGTGATTACATCAACAATTGTAGATCGGGGCGCAAGGCGGGCGCAACCGGATGCCGCTGACGGCGCCGGAGCGCCTGCCGTCGCGCGCCGCCGCGGCTCGGCCCGCGTCGTTGGATTCTTCGAACGCAGCCGCCGATGCGGGTTGCTACCGTGAGGTAGATGGCACAGGCACCGACGATGGACGCGCCGCGCGACGGCGAGAGCAAGGTGCTGCCGCTGATCGAGCACCTGCGCGAGCTGCGGCGCCGCGTGATCGTGAGCGTGCTTGCGGTGGTGGTCGGGATCGCCGGCTCGATCTGGCCGCTGACGACGTACGCCTTCCACTATCTCGTCGTGCCGGCGCAGCAGCAGCTCCCGGGCTTCAAGCTGCACCAGTTCGCGCTGCTCGACTACTGGAGCACGTACTTCCGCGTGTCGCTGCTGCTCGGCATCGCGATCGCGATGCCGGTGATCATCTACCAGGTGCTCGCGTTCATCGCACCGGGGCTGACGAAGACAGAACGGCGCTGGCTGTTTGCCGTCGTGGGCGGTGGCTCGCTCATGTTCCTCGTCGGCGTCGTCTTCGCGTACTACGTCGAGCTGCCGCGGCTGCTCAACTTCATGCTCACGTCCGACTCCGCGGACGTGCAGCCGACGATCGGGGTCACCACGTACATCAACAGCGTCACGCGCATCCTGATGATGACGGGGCTGATATTCGAGACGCCGCTGATCATCATGGGGCTCGCGAAGGCGGGGCTCGTCACGTCGCGGCGGCTGATGAAGTGGTGGCGCTACGCGGTCGTGCTCTCCGTGGTGGTGGCGTCGTTCCTGGCGCCGTCGCTCAACCCGGTGACACCGATCGTCGTCGCGATCCCGATCCTCGGGCTGTATTTCCTGGGGGCGCTGCTGGCACGCCTCGTCGAAGGGAACAGCCTGCTCGGCAACCGCTCCTCCGGCTAGGAGCGAAGGCAGGCACGGGCGCGTCATCGTTCGAGGCGGGCGATCTGCTCATCGAGCACGCCCCGCGGCGTGAAGCGGACGAGCAGGCCGATGCCGACGATGCCGACGAGCACATCATCGAGCAGGCCCACGACCGGAATGAAGTCGGGGACCAGG
>JAKAMA010000257.1 GCA_021813085.1 Chloroflexota bacterium
CGGCCGAGGCGACGCCCTCCTCCAGCACCCGGTGCGCCTCGGCGACCATCGCGAAGTAGATGCGGTTGGCGACGAAGCCGTACTTGCCCGGCGCGTCCTTGACGCGGATCGTCGTCTTGCCGAGCTGGACGCCGACCGCCTCCATCGTCGCGATCGTCTCCTCCGACGTCTCCGGCGCGTAGACGACCTCCACGATCTTCATGATGAAGGCGGGGCTGAACCAGTGGAAGCCGATGAAGCGGTTCTTGCGCGCGACCGCCTTGTTCAGGTCCGAGATGGCGAAGCCCGACGTGTTGGAGGCGAAGATCGCCGCCTTCTTGACCGTCGCGTCGAGCTCAGCAAAGACGCTCTTCTTGAGGTCGAGGTTCTCCGGCACCGCCTCGACGACGAGGTCGCAGTCCCGCAGGTCCGCCACGTCCTGCGTGAAGGAGAAGCGCGCGAGCGTGGCGTCGAACTCCGCCTGCGTCATCTTGCCGCGCTCGACCGCGCCCTTCAGCCCGAAGCGCCCCTCCACCATCGACTGGCGCGTCCTCTCGATCAGCTCGTCGCTCAGGTCGCGGACGACGGTGCGGAAACCGTGCGCCGCGAACGTCTGCGCGATGCCGCCGCCCATGACCCCGCCGCCCATCACCCCCACCAGCTTGATGTCTTCGATGTTCATGTGCTCGCCCCCTTGCGTCGTCCGACGGCCTGTGTGCGGGTCCTGGCCAGGAGCCTGGAACCGGAGATCCGCGCCGTAGGGCGCTGCTTGCCGAGCCCACACCGCACGGCTCCAGCCTAAAGGTTCCTGCGATCAGGTTCCAGATTCTACGCCCTCGCGTCTGCGGAACAGAGCCGGCGCACGGTCTCGAACAGGATCTGCGTGCCCAGGCGCAGGTTCTCGACCGAGATGCGCTCGTTGTGGCCGTGCACGGTCATCGCCTCCTCCTGCTCCAGCAGGATCGGGATGAAGCCGTAGGCGGTGATGCCGTGCTGGCGGAAGACGCGCGAGTCCGTGAAGCCGGCGGAGACGCTCGGCAGCACCAGCGCCTCCTCCACGTGGTCGTGCACCACGTCCTCGATGATCCCGAACAGCTCGGTCTGCGCCGGCGATGCGGGGGTACTCGAAACGTAGACCGTCTCGACGCGCACCTTCGGGTCATCGACGATGGCGCGCACCTGCTCGATGAAGGCGTCCGGGTCCTGGCCGGGCAGGAGCCGGCAGTCCAGCGTCGCCTCGGCAACGCCGGGGATCACGTTGTGCTTGAAGCCGGCGCGCGCGGTCGTCGTGCTGACGGTGTTCGTCAGGATGGCCTTCGCGATCAGGTTGTCGGCCGCCAGCATCTCGAGCGCGCCCTGCGTCGGCTCCGGCAGGATCTTGTTCCGGTACAGCCGGTCGAAGTAGCCACGCAGCTCCGGCACCACGGTCACCGGCCGCGCCCACTGCTGCACGCGGTCGAGCGCGCGCACGAGCCGCTCGAGCGCGTTGTCCGGGTGCGGCACCGAGCCATGGCCGGGGCGTCCTTCGGCCACGAGCCGCAGCCAGAGCGGCCCCTTCTCGCTGATCGAGCAACTGAACGACGGCCGCCGCGTCCCGAAGATCTCGGCGTTGCCCCAGCCGCCCTCGTTGATCACGTACTCGGCGTCGAGCAGCTCCGGGTGGTGGCGCTCGACCCACTCGATGCCCCACGTGCCGCCGGCCTCCTCGTCGGCGAGCGCCATGTAGACGATGTCACGCGTGTGGCGGAGCCGGTGGCGCTTGATGATCAGCATCGCCATCAGTTCCATCACGCCCATCGATTTCATGTCGATGGCGCCGCGGCCGTGGATGACGCCGTCGGTCACGGCGCCCGAGAACGGCTCGAAGTCCCAGTACTGGCGCTCGACGGGCACGACGTCGGTGTGGCTGAGCAGGATGAGCGGCGGCTTCGAGCCGTCGCCGGAGAGGGTCGCCGTCATGTTCATGCGGTCGGCGCCGTGCTCGCTGGCGTCCGAGGCATCGTAGAACGCGAGGTCGTCGATGCCCTCGCGACGGAAGATGGCGGCCAGCCAGTCGCAGGCCGCCTTCTCCCGCCCCGGCGGGTTCGAGGTGTCGATGCGGATGAAGTCGGAGAGGAGCTGCGTCGCTTCCTCGGTGATCGCGTCCCAGTCGATGCGCGGCGGTCCGCCGGCCATGGCTGCTGCCCCTTCCACAGATGT
Organism: Chloroflexota bacterium; assembly: GCA_021813085.1. GTDB lineage: Bacteria > Chloroflexota > Dehalococcoidia > DSTF01 > JACRBR01 > JADMII01. The sequence continues at coordinate 2,179 of JAKAMA010000257.1, forward strand.
CACGGATGGACACAGATTGTATGCCCCTCGACGCCCGGGGGTCGATGGCCGGCGCTGCGGCCGCGCCACCCTCGCAGATGTCCATGGGGGCGGCACCCTCGCGGATGAAACATCACCCGCGCACTCGGAGCGCGGGACTCGGAGCGCGGGCCTCCCATACGGGCCGTATGGCAGCCCGCGGGGTCATTCGCCGATCGCATCGGACGCGCGTGGCCACCCTCGATGGCCGCGGCCGTCTCTCGTCGGCGAAGCGTCGCCCACGCGTACGCCGCGCGTCGGGCGCCGCCACCGGGTGCGGCCGATGATGCCTGTACCGAAGAACGGAGGTGGGTGTGATGCGCACGCTGGTGTTCGTCCTGGGGCTGTTGCTGTTGATCCTCGCCGCCGGAGGGTCCTTCGTCGTGCGGGCGCAGGGCGCCGGCTCGGCGACGCTCGACGGGCGCTGCGCACCGCAGAGCGCGCCAGCCGGGGTTGATACGCTGATGCAGTGCACGTTTACGGCGCGGAACTCAGGCGAGACCGTCCTGCCCAACGCCCGCCTCTTCTTCCAGCCGGCCGCCAACCTCGCCATCCCGGACGCATACTACTTCTTCCGCGCCAGCCGGGACGGCGTCGACCTCGGCGCGACGGAGAACGCCCTCGACTACGCCTTTGGCGACCTCGCGCCGGGCGCCAGCAGCACGCTCGACATCGACGTCATCGTGCGCAGCACACACCCCTCTGGCGCTGAAGCTGTGCTCGTCGCCGGGCGGTCGGTACTGGAAGCGTACGCGCGCGTCACCATCAGCGGCGAGCCAGGGCCGGCGTCGAATACGCTGCTCGCGGTGACGCTCACACGGATACCCCCGGACGCCGGGTTCGGCCCTGTCGCGTCGGCTTCGTACGAGCTGCGCCTGACCAACAATAGCGGGACGACGCTCCGCAACACGAAGGTCGATGTCGCGTACGGCCCTTCGGCGGTCCTAGACCCGCTGGACGGCTGGACCGCCGAAGGCAACGGCCACGCGGTGCACATCGCAGGGCCGATTGCGCCCGGCCAGGTCATTCCGTGGAGCCTGACCTTCACCGCCAACGGACAGCCCTGCCCCTACGTGCGCCCGGCCGTCGTTGTCACCGCCGACGGCGACGCCGGGCGCACGATGACCGTCGCGGCGATCAGCGCCAGCGTGGCCAGCCTCGGCGCCTGCACGGGCCATGGCGGCGGCGGCGACGCGCAGGCGCTCAGCCTGCCGAGCAGCGGCAGCGGCGGCAGCGCGGGCAGCGATGGCCCCGGGATGCCGGCGCCGGTGTTCGCGCTCGCGCTCGGGCTGTTCCTCGTGGCGGCGGGCTACTCCGTGCGTCGGCTGCGCTGAGCGCCGCCAGCCACGCCCCTCGGCGCGCGAACCGCTAGACTGAGCATCGATGAACGTCAGCGGCGAGCGGCGGGAGGCGTATCTGCGGGCCTACGAGGAGTGGCAGAAGCAGCTCGCCGCGCTCCACGAGGTCTTCCTCGGAGGAAGGCCGCTCGCGGGCGACAAGATGAAGGGGCTGCTGAACCGCGAGGCGCGCGCCAAGCAGCGCTACGATGAGGCGCGGCTGGCGCTGCTCGGCATCCCGCAGGCGGCCGAGTCGCCGTTCGAGTAGGCCCGCACGGGGCGGACTGGCATGACGCAGGGCTGGGTCGACTATCTCAACGGGCCGTGGGGGTTCGCGTTTGCCTTCGCGGCGGGGCTGCTGTCCTTCCTGTCGCCGTGCGTGCTGCCCCTCGTGCCGGCGTACCTCGCGCACCTCACCGGCACGGCCGCATCGGCGCAGGATCCGGCGCGCGTCAGCCGGCGGCGCATGGTGACGCACGCGGCGACGTTTGTTGCCGGCTTCACGGCTGTCTTCGTGACGCTCGGCGCGTCGGCGGGGCTGATCGGCGCCCTGTTCAGCGGGGACAATGCCTACATCATCCGCGACCACCAGCGCCTGCTCGGCGAGATCGGCGGCGTCTTCCTGATCATCATGGGGCTGAATCTGATAGGCGTGATCCGCGTCCCGCTGCTGTACCGCACATACACGCTGGAGACGGTGCCCGGGCGGCGGCGCCCC
>JAKAMA010000258.1 GCA_021813085.1 Chloroflexota bacterium
CGCCCCGCTCGCCGGTGCGCACGCGGACCGCCTGCTCGACGGGCGACACGAAGATCTTGCCGTCGCCGATGTTGCCGGTCCAGGCGGCCTGCTGGATGATGTCGATCACCTCTTCGGCGTCCTTGTCGGCGACAACGGTTTCGAGCTTGACCTTGGGCAGCATATCGACCGAGTAGGCCTGGCCAGCGCGCCCGGCGTGGACGATGCCCTTCTGGACGCCACGCCCGGTGACGCCGACGATGTTGAGCCCGATGAACCCTTTGTCGGCGAGCGCCTTCTTCACGTCGTCCAGCTTCTCGGGCCTGATGATCGCTTCGACTTTCTTCACAGGTCCTTCCTTGCGCTACTGTGCTCTGCCATGCGAGGGCTGGAGCGCGTGCTCGGCGGCCGTGCCGGCCTGGTCTCCGTGCATGTGTACCGGAATCGCCTCCGGGATGCCCAGCACGGGGCCACTACCGCCGAAGATGTAGGCGCGCTCGCCGTGCTGGGAGACGTCGAGGCCTGCGACCTCGTCTTCCTCGCTGACGCGGATCCCGAACACGAGGTCGAGCACCTTGAGGATCGCGAGCGTGACGACGAACGAGTACGGCGCGACGGCGAGGATGCCCACGGCCTGCCGCCAGAGCTGGTCGAAGCCGCCGCCGTGCGTGAGGCCGTTGACACCGGCGCCCAGCGCGTTGACGCCGGTCGTCGCGGCGGCGACGGCGAACACGCCCGTCAGCAGCGCGCCGGTCATGCCGCCGACGCCGTGCACGGCGACGACGTCGAGCGAGTCGTCGAGCGAGGTGCGGGTGCGCCACTGGACGGCGAGGAAGCAGAGGATGCCGGCGATGGCGCCGATGCCGATCGCCTCCATCGGCTGGACGTAGCCCGAGGCGGGGGTGATCGCGACGAGGCCGGCGACGGCACCCGCGGCCGCGCCGACGACGCTGGGCTTGCCGGTACGCCACCAGCTCATCGCCACCCAGGCGAGGGCGGCGGCGGCAGCGGCCGTGTTGGTGACCGTGAAGGCGTTGACGGCGACGGGGCTCGCGGCGCCCGCACTACCGGCATTGAAGCCGAACCAGCCGAACCAGAGGATGCTGGCGCCGAGCACCACCATGGTGATGTCGTGCGGTTCCATCGGCTCCTGCTTGAAGCCCTTGCGCCGGCCGAACATGATCGCGGCGGCGAGCGCGGCGGCGCCCGCGTTGACGTGGATCGCCGTCCCGCCCGCGAAGTCGACCCCCTTGATGTCCGACGCGATCCAGCCGCTCGATGCGAAGACCCAGTGCGCCACCGGGGCGTAGACGAGCAGCGACCACGCCGCCATGAAGATCAGGAACGGGCCGAACTTCGCCCGCTCGGCGAAGGCGCCCGTGATCAGCGCCGGGGTGATGATCGCGAACATGGCCTGGAAGATCATGAACGCCTCAGCGGGGATCGCCGGGCCGGCCTGGGAGTCCCCGAGGGCGCCGACGTGGCGCAGGCCGACGAAGTCGAGGTTGCCGATCAGCCCCCAGCCCTTGACGTCGGGCCCGAACGCGAGCGAATAGCCGATGAGCACCCATAGCACGCCCACGAGTCCCATGACCACGAAGCTCTGCATGATCGTGCCCAGGACGTTCTTGTTACGGACGAAGCCGCCGTAGAAGAACGCCAGCCCGGGCGTCATGAACAGCACGAGCGCCGAGGCAGCCAGCACCCACGCGGTGTCGCCGGCCGAAAGCGGAATGTCCGTCAACGTCATCGCTCTCCTCCCCTGTCATCCTGTGGCTGCGGGGAGCATAGCGGGGGCATGTTACGAACAGGTTTCGTGGCGGGGTTTTTCGTTGGACTTCCAAAACTTTCTGCGTCTCGCAGGGCGCGGAGAGGCGGCCGCGTGCGGCATGTTGGGGGCGCGCAGGGGGGCGGAGCTGCGCGTGCCGCAGGTTACGGGGCGGCGCACTGAGCCGCCAGCACGTCGATAAAACGCTGCGCCGCGGCGAGGGCGGAGGCTTCGGTCGTTGACACGGGGAAGTAGAGGCGCGCATCGACGGTGACGTCGCCGCAGCGCACGGTGCCGGCGAGGGTACGGGGCGCGACCGTGCGCGCGCTTGCGGGCGGCGCGGCGGGCTGCGCCCTGGTTTCGATGAGCAGGACCGTCGGGCCGGAAGTGGCGCCGCCGGGGGCCGCCTGTGCGGGGAAGCGGACCTCGCCCTTGCGCGCGCCGTTGGCGTCGGGCTGTGTGGCGTCGAAGCGCGGCGTGGCGGCGGTGCCCTCGGGGAGCACGCGGGGCAGCACCGGCGCGAAGCCGAGGAGCTGCTGGAACTGGCGCGCGCCGGTGAGCGGCGTCAGCAGCTCGAGGCCGCCGGGGAGGCCGAAGCCCTGCGCGGGCGCGGGTGCCTGGGGCGCCACGGCCGGGGCGCGGCGCATGTCGCGGGCGACGTAGAGCGCGGCGTAGGCCGCGCCGGCGATGAGCGCGGAGGCTGCGAGACTGCGGGCGAACAGCCAGAGGAGGCGGAGCGCCTCGTGCGGGTCGCGACGGGCAATGGTCATTCCACGATCAACGTCGGTCATCTTGCCCGCTTCCGTACCGCGCGGTGCCAGCGGACGCTCGGAGGTCGCAGCCGCTTCATCGATAGTACGCATCATCAGCAGCCGGATCGAGGGCACGGACGGTGCCGTGTCAAGTCCGGTGCGCGCGGCCAGGGAGGAAGGCAGGGGCGTGTGGTCTGAACCCCTGACGGCATACACGCACGACGACGGCCGCAGCGTCGTCACCGTCACCGTGCACGACGGCCAGGGCGCGCCCGTCGCGACCGTCCGCTGCGACTACAACCGCGCCGCCCGCACCGGCCTGTTCGGCGAGATGGTCATCACCGCCCCCGGCGGCACACCGCGCCAGCGCGTCCGCGCGCTCGTGCTGCTCGTGCGCGAAGCGCTGCGCCAGGCAGACGCCTTCGGCCTCACGCACGTCCGCACCGAAGCGCCCGCGCGCCTGCTGCCCTTCGCGGAACGCATGAGCAACCTTCGCAGCCGGGAACTACACACAGGCGACCGCCACGAGCTCGCCGGCGAACTCCACAGCGTCCGCACACACATCCTCGACACGACCGACGCCGACGGCAACGACACCACAATCTCCCCCTCTCCCAAGCTGGGAGAGGGGGCCGGCAGGTGAGGACCATGCCCACCGCAACCTGGCGCTGCGACCGCGAGAACATGGCCGACGAATACTTCGACAGCGCCTCGGGCGAGCAGCCGCTTGTCGGCGTCATCATCAGCGGCAACAGCAAGGTCGGCAAGCGCCGCGCCTTCATCGGCTTCGACCTGACGCGGGACCCCGACATCGGCGCCCGCCCGGAGCCCGGCGCGCAGCTCGCCGCCGCCGACCTGCTCCTCGACATCACGATCCTCGACGGCCTCACGGCATGGCCGGGCCGCGTCGAGCGCATCACGCGCCTCGACTGGGCCGGCTACCCAAACGCGTCGTGGCTCGGCTACAAGCCCGCAACCTACTGGACAACGCCCGGCGGCGACGTCGACCCCGCGTTAGCCGTCGCGTTCACGTCGCCGGCCGCGCTCGGCCCGTACCAGACGGGCGGCCTGCTGCCGCTCGCTCAGGACGCATACGCCGCCCGCGGCGGCCTGCTGCTCATCCGCCTCATGTCGCCCGAAGCGGAAGCCGGCAGCTTCACGGCGCACTTCGGGACGGCCTTCGGCGCCGCGAACGACGCACGTCCGCGCCTCCAGCTCACGTACGCGGCGGCCGCGACCATCGACGTCCGCGACCCCGCCGCCATCACCGGCAGCCGCCCGGCCGGCGCTTCCGCCGCTTCCGACGCCACGGGCCTGGGACGCCCGGGCCGGCCCGCACACCCTGCACGCCCGACAAGGAGCTAGCCGCACATGGCCGCCAACATCACCGCCATCCGCGCCAACGTCCGCAAGGACCTCCACGACGAAGACGCCGCCGCCTACCGCTGGACGGACGCGTCGCTCGACCGCCACATCACGCGCGCGGTCGCCGATTACTCGATCGCCGCCCCGCTCGAGCAGCGCAGCACGCTGACTACGACCGCCGGCAGCCGCGACCTCTCCGTCGCGTCACTTGCGGACTTGATCGGCGTCGAAGCCGTCGAGTGGCCGATCGGCGAATTCCCGCCGTGCCGCATCGCGTGGTCGCAATGGCAGACGACGATCACGATGGACGCCGTCGCGGCACCATCGGGGGTCGAAAACGTCTACGTCTACTGGCTGAAAACACACACCCTCGACGCGACGGCGAGCACGATCCCCCCGCACCACGACGAGCTCATCACGGAAGGCGCGGCCGGCTACGCCGCAGATCGGAA
>JAKAMA010000259.1 GCA_021813085.1 Chloroflexota bacterium
CTGGCAGCCGCGCGGGTTGAAGTCGGGCAGGTGGTCGCCGGAGGCCTCGTAGATGGTGTTCTGCTCCTCGCGCCAGACGATGCCGTCCTTGACGAAGAGGTTGAGCGTGCAGGCGGCGATGCAGTCCGCCTGGTTGCACGTGCCCTTGACGACGCGGTCCCAGCTCCACTGCTCGCGATACAGCGACTCGGTCGAAGCGTAGGGCTCTGCCGGCACGCCGTTGCCGTCCGCCGGACGGCCCGTCTGGGATGAGAGGCGTTTGCGTCGCGTTGCGGGTGACGTGCGGACGGCCTGAACCATGACTCCTCCTCGGGCGAGGGAAGCCGGGGTCACCGACCTTATACGGCGGGCGGGGCGGCCAGCGGTAGGGCCATCCGCACTGTCCTTTCGGCACTGGGCCTGCGGGGAGGTGGGGAGGAAAGTGGAAGCCATGCACAGGCGTGGGCAGCTCGGTAGCGCGCATGCGCTGGGCGGGCGCGGCCCGGGACGGAGTGACAGGCCGTTGGGCCAGGGAACTCAGGGGCCGAATGGCCCTGCCATCCTTATTCTAGCATTCGCTAGATTAAGCACGCATCCGTCGCGGGCGCCCGAGCACGAGAGGGAAAGACGATGACGATGACCCAGCGGCCGGCGAAGCGGAAGGTACAGGCTCCAGCCGCGAGCGTCGCCCCACGGCGTCGCCATGCCGTGTCGGGGCCGGCGGAGGATGCGTATCGCGAGCGTCTGAAGTGGTCGAAGTGGACGTGGGGAAGCCACTGCGTCGACTGTTACCCGAGCAACTGTCCGTTCCGCGTCTACGTCGGTAAGGACGGCGAGGTGTGGCGGGAGGAGCAGGCGGGTACGTACGGCACGGTGGAGGAAGGCGTGCCGGACTTCAACCCGGCCGGCTGCCAGAAGGGCGTGTCGTGGCACCGCCTGCTGACCGGCAAGGAGCGCGTGCTGAAGCCGCTCAAGCGCGCCGGCGCGCGTGGCTCGGGCAACTGGCAGGAGGTCTCCTGGGACCAGGCCCTGACGGAGATCGCGGACCACATCATCGACGCCGTGCAGGAGCAGGGGCCGGAGTCGGTGATCCGCATCGGTGAGCCGGCGGAGGGCGGGACGCAGTCGCTGATCTACGGCAGCGCGGTGGTGAACCAGATCGGCGGCACGGTGACGGACGTGCAGGCCGAGATCAACGACTTCTCGCCGGGGATCTACATCACCTTCGGCAAGTTCGACCCGGCCGCGAGCTGCGACGACTGGTTCCACACGGACCTGATGCTGTGCTGGCAGATCAACCCGGCGTACACGTCGATCCCCTGGTACCACTTCATCGCCGAGGGGCGCTACCGGGGCGCCGAGGTGGTGGTGGTGGCACCGGACTTCAACCCGACGGCGCCGCACGCGGACTACTACGTGCCGGTGCGCATCGGCTCCGATGTCGCGCTGGCGAACGCGATGTGCCAGGTGATCATCGAAGAGGGGCTGATGCACACGCAGTTCGTGCGCGAGCAGACGGACCTGCCGCTGCTGGTGCGCACGGACAACCAGCGCTTCCTGCGCGCGAGCGACGTCGATGGCGGCCGCGAGGACCAGTTCTACTGGTTCGACGAGAAGTCGGGCACGGTCGTGGAGGCGCCGCGAGGCACGCTGGCGCTGGGGAAGCGGCGGCCGGCGCTCGAAGGTGTGTACAAGGCGAAGCTCAAGGGCGGCAAGACCGTCAGCGTGACGCCGGCGTTCGCGCTGCTGAAGAAGATGCTCGATACCGACTACACGCCGGAGAAGGCGCAGCAGATCTGCGGCGTCAACCCGGAGGTCGTGCGCACGATCGCGCGGAAGGCGGCGAAGAAGCGCACGCGGATGCTGATGGGGTGGAACTCGGGCAAGTACTACCACGGCGACCTGATGGAGCGCGCGATGATGCTCGTCCTCGCGCTGACGGGCAACTGGGGCAAGAAGGGCACCGGCGCGCGGTCCTGGGCGGTGGGCATGTTCGACGGCCAGTTCTTCGCGCCCAACAAGCCTCTGCCGGGGCAGGAGATCACCGCACAGGCGATGGCAGGCAGCGCCGCGATGTTCGACGCGCTCCGCAAGGAAGACCCGACGATGACGGAGGAGATGCTGGGCCACGAGATGTCGTATCGCGGCGCCGTGATGGGCGGCACCGTGCCACCGGCGTTCTTCTGGTACTACCACTGCGGCTATCGCGAGATCTGGAACAAGAAGACCTGGGGCGACGTGGGCATGAAGCGCACGTTCGACGAGTACTTCCAGGAGGCGCTCGACAAGGGCTGGTTCAACGGCACGGTGCAGCCCGCGGCGACGCAGGAGCCGCGCGTCATCTTCGAGGTCGGCTCGAACCTGCTGCGGCGCCAGCGCGGCGGCCAGAACATGCTGCTGCGCAACCTCTGGCCCAAGCTCAGTTGCATCATCAGCATCGACTGGCGGATGAGCACGACGGGGTTGTGGTCGGACTACGTGCTGCCCGCCGCGCACCACTACGAGAAGCCGAACTTCTGCTACTCCAGCCCGCACATCATGCACCTGACGTTCTCGGACCGGGCGGTGCCGCCGCGCGGCGAGTCGAAGGAGGAGTTCGAGATCGCGGTGCTGCTCGCACAGAAGATCGAAGAGCGGGCGAAGGCGCGAAAGTTCATCGAGTACAAGGACGGGCACGGGATGCCGCACCGGCTCGACGACATCGCCTCGAAGATCACGCTGAACGGCTACTACGACAGCTCCGACAAGGTGCTGGACGAGATGGTGCGCGACAGCGTCGTGATGGGGAACCTGCCGGAGGGCACGACGCTCGACACCATGCGCGAGCAGGGGTACGTGCGGTTCACGGGGTGGGGGATGTCGCCGATGGCGATCGGCCAGGCGTCGGACATCAAGGAAGACGAGACGCACGCGCCGTTCCGCTGGCACACGGAGAAGAAGATGCCGTTCCCGACGCTGACGCGGCGGGCGCAGTTCTACATCGACCACGACTGGTTCCTCGAGGCGGGGGAGGAGTTCGCGGTGCACAAGGACACGCCGGCGCAGGGCGGCGACTACCCGTTCCACCTGACGAGCGGCCACCCGCGCTGGTCGATCCACTCGATGAACATGACGAACCGGGTGATCCTGAACACGCATCGCGGGCACCCGTTCTGCTACATGAACACGACGGACGCGGAGCAGCGCGGCCTCGCTGACGACGAGATCGTCGAGCTCTACAACGACATGGGCACGATGAACGTCGCGCTGCGGGTGGCGCCTTCGGTGCGGCCCGGCCAGCTCATCATCTACAACGGCTTCGAGCCGTACCAGTTCGAGGCGTGGCACGACCCCGCGAACGTCGAGCCGGGAATGGTGAAGTGGCTCGCGTTCGCCGGCGGTTACGGGCACCTGCGGTACCGCGGCATCCACTGGCAACCGGTCCCGATCGACCGGGCGATCCGGCTGGATGTGAGAAAGATCGAAGCGGCGAAGGAGGCAGTCTGAGCATGCTGGTGAAGAAAGTCCCCAATGTGACCGCCCTGCTCGACCCTGGGGCGAAAGCGTGGCGGAAGGTGGACCGGGAGGTCGTGGACCTCTATGGCATGCCGGTCCACCTGCAGACGTCGCGTTACGTCCGGACCGTGTGGGCGGACAAGCTCATCGGCAAGGTGCGTGCCGTCTCGGTCCGCGCGGCGCACGACGGCGAGCGCGTCGCCGTGCAGATGGAGTGGAACGACGAGGCGAAGAACACGGAGTTCGCCGAGCGCAAGTTCCCGGACGCCGCCGCGGTGGTCTTCGCGGGCAGCGCGGACGCGCCGCTCGTGACGTTCGGCACCGCCGACAAGCCAGTGAATGCGTGGTACTGGCGGGCGGACCTCGCGGAGGGGGAGAACCTCGTCGCGCACGGCCTGGGCACGGACCGCAACACCGACGACGCGCCGATCGCGAGCCGGGCGCAGTGGGAGGACGGGCGCTGGACCGTCGTGCTGAGCCGGCCGCTGAAGGTGAAGGGCGCGGAGAACGTCAAGCTGAGCGCCGGAAAGTCGGTCAAGGTGGGGTTCACGGTCTGGGAGGGCGAGAACCAGGAGCGCGGCGACCTGCGCTCGTACTCGCGCCAGTGGCGTGAGCTGACGCTGGAAGCATAGGAGGCACGCCATGGCGAAGAACGGGAGACCAGGCAACGGCGCAACGGCCACCGCGGTGAAGGGCCACCACCAGGTCGCGATGGTGTTCGACCTGAACAAGTGCATCGGCTGCCAGACGTGCTCGGTAGCGTGCAAGACGCTGTGGACGCGCGACGAAGACACGGACTACATGTGGTGGATGACCGTCAACACCCAGCCGGGGCGG
>JAKAMA010000260.1 GCA_021813085.1 Chloroflexota bacterium
CTCGATGTCGGCAGCCCCTACGACGGGCGCGCGAAGCACGTCGTCGTCAGCGCCGCGGCGAGCATCGTCGCCGCCGCGGCGGGCGTGCCGATCCTGATGCATGGCGAGCGCGACCTCGGCCCCAAGCAGGGACTGGCGGTCGGTGCCGTGATCGATGCGCTTGGCATCGGGACCGACCTGGAACCCGCGACGGTCGAGCAGGGCATCGAGGCGTGCGGGCTGGGCTACCTGCGGCAGGCGCGCGCCGTCCCGGCGCTGCACGCGCTCAAGGTGCTGCGGCAGGAGCTGGGCCTGCGCACGCCGCTGCACATGGTGGAGAAGATCGCCGACCTGGCACGCGCGCCGTATCACCTGCTGGGCGTCGCGCACATGCCGTACCTCAGGCAGCTTGCGCCCGTGATCGGCGGCCTCGGCTGGCGGCGCACGCTCGTCGTGCAGGGCATGGAGGGCCACGAGGATGTGACGACCTCGCGGGGCACGCGGATCATCGAGGTCGACGCCGCGGGCGAGCAGCACGAGTCGCGCCTCAACGCGGAGGAGCTCGGCCTCGCGCCGGCGACGGACGCCGACCTCGCGCCCGGCGATGCCGAGCGGTCCGCGCGCATGACGATGGCCGTGCTGGACGGCAGCGCGCGCGCATCGGAGCGCGACCTCGTGCTGCTCAACGCGGCGCTGCGCATTCACCTCGCTGGCCGTGCCGGCGATCTGCCTGCGGCGCTGGACCGCGCGCGCGGAGCGCTGACCTCGGGCGCCGCACTGCGCGCGCTGGAGGCCTGGCGCGCGGTGGCGTAGCGGCGTCCGGCGCGACGTTCCGGCCGCGCGTGCGACCCGCGAGGTACGCGCCCGCACCGCGAGGGTCGGCGTTGGATGCGGGGGCGCGCTCACCTATACTGCGGGTGCGCAGGAGTGTAGCTCAGTTGGTAGAGCAGCGGTCTCCAAAACCGCCGGTCGGGGGTTCGAGTCCCTCCACTCCTGCCAGAATTCACGACTGAAAGTCGGTCTTCGTGGCCGATTGTCCGTTGCCGGCGGGCATCGTCCGACGGTGAGCGTCGACCCGCTGGTAACCCTGGGCGCGTTACGCTTCGTCGTGTTCTTCGATGCTGATGGCGCGCTCGGGGCAGTTGTCGACGGCGCGGCGGGCGAGCTCGAAGTCCTGCTCCGTCTTCAGCACGCCGTCGCCGCGCGGCGTGGCGTAGCCGAACTCGTCGACCTTGAACATGGCGGGTGCCATCGCGTAGCACCGGTTGTGCCCCTGGCACTTCTCGCTGTCTACCTTGACGGTCCTTCTTGTCATGAGGGGAACACCACCGCCATCTTGCGCGGGCCGCGGACCTGCCCGCCGGCCCATGTTACCGCATGGGGGTCTTCGAGACGGAAGTCCGGGATGCGCCGCAGCCACTCCTGGATCGCGACCTTCATCTCCATGCGGGCAAGGTTGGAGCCGGCGCAGCGGTGGATGCCCACGCCGAAGGCGATGTGGGGGTTCTTCTCGCGGTCGAGGATCACCTGGTCGGGGTGGTCGAAGATCGATGGATCGCGGTTGGCCGCGGGGAAGTTCATCAGCACTTTGTCGCCCTCGTGCATGGGGCAGCCGGCGTACTCGACGTCCGCGGCGACGTAGCGCGCCATCGTGACGGGCGAGTAGGCGCGCAGCAGCTCCTCGACGGCGTTGCCGATGAGCTCCGGCTGCTCGATGAGCTGCCTGCGGTGCTCCGGGTGCTGCGCGAGGTGCCAGAGCGCTGAGCCGATCGAGCTCCAGGTCGTGTCGATGCCGGCGACGAGGAGGAGGAAGCAGGTGCCGACGACGTGCGGCTCGGGCACGGGCTCGCCATCGACCTTTTGACCGAGCAGGTAGCTGATCAGGTCGTCGCCCGGGTGTTCTTTTCGCTGCTGGACCTGCTCGATCATGAAGGTGAAGATGCTGCGGCCGGATTGCTGGCGCAGCTCTGGATCGGTGAGGCCCAGCTCCAGGAAGCCACGCACCCAGTCCGTGAAGGTGGACGTCATCTCCTTCGGGATGCCGAGCATGCTGGCGATGACGCGCGGCGGGATCCGCTGCGCGTAGTCGGCGGCGCCGTCCGCGCGGCCGTCCGCGATGAAGCCGTCGATGAGCGCGTTGCAGAGCTCGCGCGTCTCCGGCTCAAGCTTGGTGACGCTCGTGACCGAGAACGGGGGCAGGAGCAGCCGGCGTGCCCACGTGTGCACGGGAGGGTCCGAGGTGATCGGCGGCGCGCCCACGTCGTACTGCTGGACAAGTCGTTGGTCCTCTTCGGACAGATCCTGCTCCTCGGCGTCGGGGGCGGGCATGACGTCGGCGACGAGGACGTTGCGCGAGGAGAAGTGCTGGATGTCGCGGGCGAACGTGACGATGTCCTCATAGCGGGTGGGCATCCAGGAGCCGCCCCAGCGGTCGGTACGGGCGACGGGGCAGGGACTGGCACGGAGCTGGTCCCAGATGGGGAAGGGGTCCCGGATGTACTCGCGGGCGAAGATGTCGTAGTCGGTCGACCAGTCGTTCACCGGCTCGGCTGGCATCGGCACAGTCCTTCTTCCCGCGCGCCGGCGGGGTCTACTTTTAGTTTAGGAAACACTAGATTACACCGGCAGCCGGGCTTGCGGAAGGGCCGCCGATCCTGTGGCGGAGTGGTCCTTGACGGAGAGCCTCACGTGGGACAGCGATGGCAGCATCCCGGGCTGGCGACCGCCGCGGGGGTATATCCGGTCGGGAGGCCGGACGCGGGAGCGCCGCCATGCCCCCGGGAAGGAGGGGCCGCGGATGAGCCTGCCTCGTTGGTCAGCCGATCAGTTGATCCGCCGCCTTTAGCGAGACGAGCTCGTTGGTGCCGTCCATGATCTGGAGCAGCTTGGCATCGCGGTAGAACTTCTCGACCGGGTGCTCCTTCGAGATACCATAGCCACCGAAGATCTGCACCATGTCGGAGGTGACCCGCACCGCCATATCGCTCGCCATCGTGCGGGCGGCCATCGCGGTGGGCAGGTGCGGCTGACCGCTGGCGATCAGCCACGATGACTTCCACAGCAGCGCGCGCGCGCCTTCGATCCGGCGGTAGGCGTTGAACAGCGTCATCTTCACCGTGTCGTGCTCGCAGATACGGCGGCCGCCCTGCTCGCGCTGTCGCGCGTAAGCCAGCGCCTCCTCGTAGGCGGCGCGCGCCACGCCGACGGCGAGCGTGCCGACCGCGGTGTTGCCGCCGGTGACGATGCGTTCGAGCATCAGCCGGTAGCCAGGCCCGGGCGGCATCACCATGAACTCGGGCGCGACGCGCACGTTGTCGAAGAAGACCTCGGCCTGGTTGAGCCCGCGCAGCCCCAGCTTGTCCAGTGGCTTGCCGCGGCTGATCCCCGGCAGGTTGCCGGGGATGGCGAACGTCACCGTGCCCTCCATGCCCTGGCCCGGATCCTCGCTCACCATGATCAGCAGCGCGTCCGCCATCCAGCCGTTGCTGACGAACGCCGACTTGTGGCCGTTGATGACATAGTCGTCGCCGTCGCGCACGGCCGCCGTGTCCATGTGGATGGGTGGCTGGCCGAACTGAAACAGGTCGGACCCGTGGTCTGGCTCCGTGATCGCCCAGGCGCCGCTGTGCGCGCCCCTGGTGTCGGCCACGAAGGCGTCCAGATACTCCCGATAGAAGGGGTGGCGCCCGTTGGCGGTGGCCGCCATGCCCGCGATCATCGGCGCCACGAGGAAGTGGCTGGCGAGGCCCGCGTCCGCGACCGCCATCTCCTCCTGCACGATGATGTTGGTCATGGGCGGCGCGCCGAGGCCGCCCGCCTCCTTCGGAAGGTTCATCTTGTGGAACCCGACGTCGTACGCGCGCGCGAGCACACGCCGCATCGTGTCGCTCGTGTACGCGTCCTCCGGGTCCTGGACGCGGTCCAGCGCGATGCCAGCGGGCCGCACCTCCTGACGCGCGAACTCCCGCGTCATCTCCTGGATCTTGCGGACTTCCTCGGGCAGTGCGAAGTCGACCATTGTGCGTCCTCCCTCCGGCGCGCGGACGCGCGCGATGCGCCGATGGTAGGCCGGCGCGGGCGGCGCCGCATGGTGCAATGGGCCCGCCGGGCAGGGCCATTCGGCTCGCCGCGCCCGCGCGCCGCGCCGCCGCCGCGGGGATGGCAGCCGGAAGGGCCGAACGGCCCGGACACTCGCGGGCCCTTCGACGCGGCGAGGTGGCTTATGGCCCGATACGGGGCGCCCGCGCTCGTGCTACCACGGTGGCCACGGCTGCGTTCGACGCGCCGGCGGACGCGCGCTC
>JAKAMA010000261.1 GCA_021813085.1 Chloroflexota bacterium
AGGTCGCCGGCACCAAGCACGACGTGGCGTCGCCGGGTATCTCGCCATGCACGTACTGCCACCTGCCGCGCGACACCCAGGGCGAGCTGCTCTGGGCGCGCTCGCCGAACGGCGTCGGGCGATTCGCCGGACAGAAAACACTCTGCTTTAGCTGTCACGACGGCACGGTCACCGCCGTCGGGACGTATGCCTTCGATCCGGGGCGCCCGCAGCACCTGACAAAGCCCGGGGTCAAGGGGCAGGACTGCGACCGCTGCCACGACCCGCACGAGGCCGGCTACGGGAAGTTCGTCAAGCTGCCACTTGGCGCCAACTTGTGCCAGAACTGCCACGAGCGCGCCGGCCCGACCAACCATCCGGTGGACGTCAACGCTTTGGTTGCCGGGATCGTGCCCATCGATAGTACCTGGGACCCCTACCGCGGCGACTTCAACGGGACGCGGCTGTGGAACATCGAGGGCACGGGGCCCGGCGCCTACGTCAAGTGCCTGACCTGTCACAGCCCGCACGGCGGCCAGCCGGGCACCGAGATCAACACGGTGGCGTTCACCAAGTCGCGCACGTCCTTCCTGCCGCTGTGCCAAAACTGCCACCGGAAGCAGGGCGGGGGCTGAGGGAGCCGCCAATGAACAGCTTCTCGTACGATCCGTACGGACGGCCGCGGGCGCGCGCGCGTCGGCCCAGCCTGCAGCGCCTGCTCGCCGCCTTGCTGCTGGTGACGGGCGTGGCGCTCATCGGGATCGTCTCGCTGCCCGCTGGCATCCCGGGCAAGTCCGGGCAGAGTGTCCCGGTGCGCCGCGTCTCCCGCCTGGTCTACCCCGCCGTGCCCGTGCGCGAGTTCGTCCAGCCCGCCGACGGCGGATGGCTCATGCCCGCCGCCGTCGTCACCGCGGGCGACGCAACGTTTGTGCTCGACACCGGCAACAACCGCGTCCTCAAGCTCGACGCGGGCGGGCGCGTCGTCGCGGCGTTCGACGCCGCGTCCGACCCGCAGCTCGTGTTGCGCCAGCCGATGGCCATGGCGACGGACGGCCGCCGCCTCTTCATCGCCAATTCGCTAGCCGGGCAGGTCGTGGTCACCGACCTCGCCGGACGGGTCGAGCGCGTGATCGCGCTCGAAGCGGGCGGGACGCCGTCGCGGCCGATCGGCGTCGCGGTCACGCCGGGCGGCGACATCGTCGTCTCGGACGCCGACAACCAGCGCGTACTCATCCTCGACGGTGAAGGACGGTGGAAGCACACGGCGGGTGGCCACGGGCGGGCTGCCGGCGCGGAGGGCTTCAACGTCCCCGGCGCACTGAGCGTCGACGCCGCCGGCGCGATCTACGTCGTGGATACCCTGAACGGGCGCGTGGTCAAGCTCTCGCCGGACGGCGCGTTCATCCGCGAGTACGGGCGCCCAGGCGACGCCGCCGGCACCCTCTCCCGGCCAAAAGGTGTCGCGGTCGACGCCGCGGGCCGCGTGTTCGTCAGCGACGGGCTGCAAGCAGCCGTCGAGGTCTTCGCGCGCGATGGCGCGTATCTCGGATTGATCGGCCGCAGCGATCCGGGCGACGTCGCCTCCGGATCGCTGTTCCAAGCGCCCGCCGGTCTGTGGCTGGCCGGCGACCGGCTCTACGTCATCGACCGTATGGCTGGCCTGGCGATCCTGCGGCTCAGTACGCCTCCTCCCTGATCGCGGGGGCCCGGCAGGCCGTATGGCGTGTTCGCTCCCCATCGGGGGCGTCCGGCCAGCCAGAATCGACGCGCCCGCTGCGCACCGTCCGACCTACCCGAAATCTACCCCAGGATACGTCCGCGTGACCTCATCCGGCGCGTACGATGGTGTGCGGGGAGGCATGTAACTGTGCTGGCCCGGCCCGCCGCCGACATGGGGTACGGGCCGATCAGCGGAGGGAGCGAGCGGTGGCGATCTCGCGACGGCGCATGCTGCAGGGACTGGGCGCAGCGGTCGCGCTCACGGCCAGCGCCGGCGTGGGTCTGGCGACCTCGCCCCTGCGCCCGTCCCGCAGCGCCTCCGGAACACCCGAAGGCGGCGCCGACAGCCAGCGGCAGTGGGCATTCGTCGTCGACATGCGCCGCTGCGACGGCTGCAATGACTGCACGGCGGCGTGCCAGTCCACTCACTACCTGAACAAGGATCAGGAGTGGATCAAGGTCTACGAGGTCAAGGCACGCGACGGCAGCACCTATTACATGCCGCGGCTCTGCATGCAGTGTGAGAACCCGCCTTGCCTGAAGGTCTGCCCGGTGGCGGCGACCTTCAAGAGCCGCGAGGGCGTCGTCCTCGTCGACCAGGACCGCTGCATCGGCTGTCGCCTGTGCATGGCGGCCTGTCCGTACAACGCCCGCTACTTCAACTTCACGGATCCACCGCGGCCTCCGGGCCCCTTCGACAACCCGATGCCAGAGTTTCCCGTGCCGCAGCGCCGGGGCACCGTGGGCAAGTGCGTCCTGTGTGCGCACTACACCAGCCGCGGCAGGCTCCCCGCCTGCGTCGACGCCTGCCGTATGGATGCGCTCTTCATCGCCGACCTCAACAGCGACGTGATGACCAACCGGTCCGGCGAGACGCTCCAGTTCTCGCGCTACCTGCGCGAGAACGACGCGTTCCGTTACAAGGAAGAGCTCAACAGCAGCCCGCGCGTCTGGTACGTGGCCGGCCACGGCCAGGCGCTCGAGGAGCGGCGTCGGAGATAGCCATGCGCGCGACGCAGCCTGCGGAGGAGATGGACGTCCGCCAAGCAGCCGTACGTCCCATCCTGCATCCCGGCGAGCTCTACTGGCTCGTCGTCGCGGGCCTGCTGGTCGTCGTCGGCGCCGGCGTGCTCGCGTACGCCCACCAGTTCCGCGACGGCCTGGGCGTCACCGGCCTCAACCAGCGCGTGACCTGGGGAGTGTACATCGCCGACATGGTGTTCTTCATCGGCGTCAGCTACGGCGGCGCGCTCACGTCGGCGATCCTGCGCCTGACCAACGCCCCCTGGCGTGCACCGCTGACCCGCATGGCGGAGGCGATGGCGGTAGCGGCGCTGCTGATCGGCGCGCTGTTCCCGATCATCGACCTGGGCCGGCCGGACCGCATGCTCAACCTGCTGCTGCACGGTCAGGTGGGCTCGCCGGTGGTGTGGGACGTGGTGGCCATCACGACGTACATGGCGACGAGCGTGATCTTCCTCTACCTGCCGCTCATCCCAGACCTGGCGTTCTGCCGCGACCACCTGGGGCCGGCGGCTGGACGCCTGCGCCACCTGCTGTATCAGCGCCTGTCGCTCGGCTGGCAGGGGACGCCGCGCCAGCGCCACCTGCTGGAGCAGAACTCCACGATCATCGCCATCATCATCATCCCGCTCGCGGTCATGGTGCACTCGGTGCTCTCGTGGCTGTTCGGCGTGACGATGCGGCCCGGGTGGAACAGCACGATCTTCGGACCCTATTTCGTCCTGGGGGCGATGTTCTCCGGCGTCGCCGCGGTGATCCTGGTCATCGCCGGGTTCCGCAAGGCGTACCACCTCGAGGCCTTCATCGAGGAGCTGCACTTCAAGTATCTGGCGAACATCCTGCTCGCGCTGGGGATTGGGTACGCGTACTTCATGTTCGCCGAGTACCTGACCGAGGGCTACAAGATGGAGGGCTACATCGTCGACGAAGGCTCCGGGCCGCTGCTCGAGGCGCTGATGGTCGGCCAGTACGCGCCGCTGTTCTGGGCGTTCATCGTCGGCGGACTCGTCGTGCCGATGGCACTCCTCTCATTCCCGCGGACGCGCACCATCCAGGGCATCGTCACCGCCTCCATCATGGTGGTCGTGGCGATGTGGCTGAAGCGCTTCCTCATCGTCGTGCCGGCGATGGCGACACCGATCATGCCCGTCGCGTGGGGCAGCTACATGCCGACGCGGGTGGAAGGCGCGATCACGCTCGCCGCGGCGGCGACCATCCCGCTGATCCTGATGGTCTTCTTCCGGTTCTTCCCCATCATCTCGATCTATGAGATGGAGGAGATGGCGGAGGCGAACGCGCACCGCGACGCCGCCGCGCAGCACGCCGAGGCGGACTGAGATGCGCGCGCCGATCCTCGCAGCGGTGCTCGTCTCGGCGCTGGTCGCCGTCGCCCTCGCGCTTCCCGCGCACGGTGTGCGCGCGGGCGCTCCGCCGCCCGGCGCGGGGCAGACCTCGCTGCGCGCGACGCCGCCATCCGACGAGGTCCCCGGCCGGCATGAAGTG
>JAKAMA010000262.1 GCA_021813085.1 Chloroflexota bacterium
CGGCTGCACGTCGACCTCGCCGCCCAGCTCGAAGAAGCACTTGAGGAACATGTGCCAGTCCTCGGGCACGACGTCCACGTCCCAGTAGCCGACGTCGCGGCACATCCGCAGGCTCAGGCTGTACGTCGACTGCGGGAACAGCACGGTGTACTTGCGCACCAGCTTGGCCAGGTGGTTGATGCCGCCGAGGCTGTTCTGCATGCGCAGGGGCGCGGGCACGTCCCACACGTTGTTGTAGTAGAAGATCGGTCCTTGCCAGAACAGCCGGTACCGCCGCGGGTTCGTCGCGAAGTAGTAGGTCAGCGCGCTGAAGTAGCGTGGGTGGAACAGCGTGTCGGCGTCGCAGCTCGTCACCGTCATCTTGTCGATGTCGAAGCCCATCTCGTCGCAGAAGAGCCGCGTCGCCTTCTTCCCCGCCCACGCTTCGTTCGATGACTTGCCCCGCACCTCGCCAGGGATGTCTTTCGGATGCGTCGTGCCGATCATCCCGAGGAAGCAGTGCCCGAACTCCTGCTGCAGGGTCGCGAACCGGGCCGGCGCCTCCGCGTCCGCCTCCTCCATCGCGATCACCACCAGCAGCTTCTCGTGCGCGACGTCGCTCTCCGCCAGCTTGCCCAGCGTCGCGCTCAGCTTCGAGACGCTCTCCTTGTACGTGGGGATGATCACCATGTGGTAGATCTCGTCCCACGCCAGGACGTCGTCGCGCGTGATCCGCTCGGCGTCGTAGTGCTTGCGCCAGTCGATGCGCGCCGCCGCCTTCAGCGCGCGGTAGCCCTTGAGCGTGTGGAGTCCGATGTTCAGCGAACGCCAGGCCCAGTACACGTCGAAGCCGAGCAGCATGATGACGAGCGGGATCGGCAGCCAGATCGCGCCCCAGACGAGCGACGTGATCAGCGCCATCGCCAGCACGAGCGGAAGCATCTCGAGCAGCCGTCCCGCGAGCCGTTGCCACGGCGAGACGCGCACATGCTGCCTGACCGCCGTCGCGATGTCCGCGACCGGGTGCGCGAGGTCGCCGAACCCGATCGCGGGGACGTGACGGGGCGGCGTCAGCACCGCGACCGCCGCGTCGCGCTCGGACCAGGAACGCGCTGTCAGTGCGGCCGTCCGCGGAGCGGCCGCGATCTGCAGGGCGCGCCGGTATGGTGCGGGTACGCCACGCGGCCCGGGCGCGACCGCCGGTTCCCATGCGGCGCGGAAGCTGTGGGACGTGCGCGGCTCGCGTTTCATGGGGTAGACAACGGGCGGCGTGCCTCCCTGCACCGGGGACTGCGAACAAGAGAAAAGGTCGTCCATGGCAACTGGTCCGACCTTCAAAGCCTACGAGGTTAGCTGGCGGCTTAGGGGAGAAGGTTCCCCCGGATCGCCGTTCTGGCGGTCCCTCAGCCCACGGTGACGGTTCCCCCGCTCTCTCCGCGCTGGGAGAGACTCGGCTGCACGTATTCTGTTGTGTCCGCTCGATCTTAGGCGCGCGTTTGAGAACGTGTCAAGGTGCGTCCAGACGTACAAACGTGACGATTTCATCGCCGCAGCTACGGCTTCATGAGCGCTCGAAGCCGCGCTCCGATGCAGGACCCTGTGCGAATTCGAATCTTGATGCCGCACCGCAGGCCTGCGCCCCACCCGGGCCCGCGCGCTTCCGCGCACGCGGCGGCGCGGGTACGCTTGGGCCATGCCCGTCGCGCATGTCAACGGCATCGACCTCTACTACGAGGTCCACGGCGGCGGCGAGCCGCTGCTCTGGGTCGGCGGTCTCGGCGCGAGCGTCCGCGAGATCCCGCATCTCGTCGATGCCTACGCACAGCACTACGCGTTCATCGCCTACGACGGCCGCGGCTGCGGCCGCAGCGGCAAGCCCGCCGAGGACTACACCATCGCCGGCCTCGCCGACGACGCGGCGGCGCTGCTCGACCTGCTCGGCGTCCCGTCGGCGTTCGTGTACGGGTCGTCGATGGGCGGCATGGTCGCGCAGGAGCTGGCGCTCAACCACCCGCAGAAGGTGCGCGCACTCGTCCTCGGCTGCACGACGGCCGGCGCCGTCCGCGGCGTCCGCGCGGGCGCCGAGACCGTGCGGAAGATGGTCGAGAGCCAGTCGCTCAGCGGCGATGCCGCGCTGGAGGCCGGCTGGGAGCTCGGCTACAGCGCCGCCTACATCCGCGCCCACCGCGATGAGCTGCTGGCACGCGCCCGCTTCGCCGCCGAGATCGCCGCGCCGCGCGATGCCTACCTGCGTCAGGTGATCGCCGCGGCGAAGCACGACACCTACGACCGCCTGGAGTACATCATGTGCCCGACGCTCATCGTCCACGGCTCGGAGGACGCGATGATCCCGGTCGGCAACGCGCACCTGCTGAAGCGCGGCATCCCGCACGCGGAGCTGGCGATCCTGCAGGGCGCCGGTCACGGCTACAGCCTCGAGGCGCAGGCGGAAGCCGACGCGATCGTCCTCGGCTTCCTGCGGCGTCACGGCGAGGTCACGGAAGGCGCCGCCGATGCCGCGCGCTGAGGCGGACGGGGCGCACATCTACTTCGAGTCGCATGGCAGCGGCGAGCCGCTGCTGCTCATCGCTGGCTTCGGCTCGAACGCGACGGCGTACTGGGCGAACATCCCCGACCTCGCCCGCCACTTCCGCGTGATCGCGATCGACCCCCGCGGCTCCGGCCGCTCCGACGCCCCGCCCGGTCCGTACTCCATGCCGCTGCTCGCCGAGGATTGCGCCGCCGTCCTCGACGCGTGCGGCGTCGATGCCGCGCACGTCGTCGGCGCGTCGATGGGCGGCATGATTGCGCAGCATCTCGCGTTGCGCGTTCCGGCCCGCGTGCGCGGCCTCGTGCTCGCCTGCACGACGCCGGGGCTCCCCCATCACGTGCTCCCGCCCGACGAGGCGATCGCGCTGTTCATGGAAGCCGCCGACATCGCCGACCCGGCGGAGGCCGTGCGCGCGGCCTACCCGCTGAACTACAGCGACGCCTACGCCGCGGCGCACGACGCCGAGATCGTCGCCCGCTCGCTGGCGAACGAGCATCTCCGCTCGAAGCCGGAGGGGCGCGCGGCGCAGCTTGCCGCCGTGCAGGGGCACGACACCTACGACCGCCTCGGCGACATCGCGGCGCCGACCCTGGTGCTGCACGGCGAGCGAGATGGCATCATGCCCGTCGAGAACGGCCGCACGCTCGCGGCGCGGATCCCGGCGGCGCGACTGATCACCTGGCCGGAAGGAAGGCACCTGTTCTTCGCCGAGTTCTCGGACGAGGTGGACGAAGCGATCATCGCGTTCCTGCGCGACGGCCGCGGGGCCGCGACCGTCGGCGCTTCGGCGACGCGATCGAACGAGGAGGATCGATGACGACCGCACAGATCAACGGCATCGAGATCTACTACGAGCAGCACGGCGACCCGAAGGCCGAGCCGGTGCTGCTGATCATGGGCTTTACCGGCAACGCCGCGGCCTGGGCACCCCAGATCCCGGCGCTCGCGGCGCGCTACCACGTGATCGCCTTCGACAACCGGGGCGCGGGACGCTCGGCGCAGCCCGACGGCCCGTACACCATGCGGCAGATGGCCGCCGACGCGGCCGGCGTGCTCGACCAGGTCGGGATCGACGCGGCGCACATCATCGGCGCCTCGATGGGCGGCATGATCGCGCAGGAGTTCGCGCTCCAGTACCCCGGCCGCGTGCGCACGCTCGTGCTCGCCTGCACCACGCCCGGTGGGCCGCACTCCGCCGGCTACGAGGCGATGAAGGCGGCGTCCGCCGAGCTGTGGCAGGTCGAGGACCTGGCGGCTGCCATGACGGCCGAGCGCATGCAGCAGAACATGCTCGAGCTCTTCACGCCGGAGTTCATCGCCAACCCCGGCCCCGGCTTCGCGGAGTTCGCCGGCGCCGCGCTCCAGTACCCGCCCACGCTGGTGGGCATGCGCGGCCAGATGCTCGCCATCCTCGACCACGATACCTACGACCGCCTGCCACAGATCACCGCGCCGACGCTCGTCATCGCCGGCGATGCTGACCCGCTCGTGCTGCCGGAGAACTCACGCATCCTCGCGGCGCGCATCCCCGGCGCGGAGCTGCGCCTGTTTCCGGGCTTGCGCCACGGCTTCACCGCGGAGAAGCCCGAGGAGGCGAACGCTGCCATCCTCGACTTCCTCGCCCGCCACGCGCCGGCAAGAGTGTGATGCTCGACGTGCGCGCGGCGCGCGACA
>JAKAMA010000263.1 GCA_021813085.1 Chloroflexota bacterium
ATCTCCGCGACGCCGCGCAGTCCGGGCACCTCGGTCGGGGTCGGCACCGCGCGCTTGGGGGTGCCGAGCCCCGCCTCGCCGTCGCCGTCGTGCCCCCAGCAGCGGACCGTGCCGTCGCGCAGCAGGGCGCACGCGTGCGTGCCGCGCACGACCAGCTGCACGACGCCGGCGAGGTCCGGGATCTTCGTCGGCACGAGCGTGCCGCGATCGCGCCCCTCGGTGCCGAGGCCGAGCTGGCCGAAGTAGTTCTCGCCCCAGCAGAGGACCTCGCCTTCGGTCGTGCGCACGCACGTGCTCGTGGCGCCGACCGCGACGTCGGCGACGCTGGGCGCCTTGGCGGCGTGCGACGAGGGCGCGGCGGCGGGCGCGCTCGAGGCGCCGCTGGCGGCACCGACGGAGGCGGCCGACGTCACGGCGTGCGTCGCGATGCGCCGATCACCCCCCGCATCGACGAGCCCCGCGCCCCCATCCGACATCGGTGCCAGCACAGCCTCGGCGGCGGGCGCGGCGTCCCGCACGCCGGCGGCGATGGCGTGCGCGGCCTCCGCGGCCGTGAGGCTGCCCTTGAACTCCTGCGGGGCGATGAGGAACACGGTCACCGGCCGATGATATGCGCCCGCGTCGCGCTGCGCCCGCCGCCGCGGCACCTCGGCGTAGTGCGGGGCTTGACAGCGTACAAATGTTCTACTATCGTGGGGTGCAGGGTGTAGAACAGATGTCCTGAATGGAGGATCGCCATGACCCGACGCGTCCGCATCCGCCGCATCGCCCTGCCCCGCGCCGCGTACTGTCCGGAGTGCGGCGGCCCCCTGATCCACGGCGAGGGCTGCCACACCTGCCCGCTCTGCGGTTACAGCGCCTGCGGCTGAGCGGCGGCGCCTGCCTCTCGACACGCCTCGGCTCGGGGTCAGGCGCTGGAAGGTAGAAGATGGAGGCGCGTGCCGATATCCCGCCTGACCAGCGCGGGCTGAAAAGCCCGCACCACGACAGGGCCCCTGGCCGGCGGTGGGCGCGCGACTCGCGCGGGCTGAAGGCCCGCGCTCCGAAGAAGCGGGCGTCTTCAGCCGCGGGGATGGCGCCCAGCCGCGCCGTGTGGAACTGCTGTATCATGCCGTCGGATCGGCGAGTGATCCGCCGTGCGGACGGGAGCGGGTCGGCGGCGGGGGCCATGAAGAGTGACGAGACGAGATCCCCGCCAGATCCGGACATGCCGACATCACGCGACGCAGCGGCCCCGGAGCCGCCGGAGTGCAGCATGAGGCTGAACGTGCGCGACCCCCGGCGCCCCGGCGCCCGCCTCGCGCCCGCCGCCCGGGACAGGGAGCGCGTGTGAGCCAGACCGGCTTCAGCGAGGACCCCACCGACCAGGCGAACCGCTTCGCGCTCGTTGTCGCTGCGCTCGTCATCACGTTCCTCGCGCTGCTCGTCGTGCTGCTGGCCTGGGGTGCGGCCGCAGGGAGCATCGCCCGCGTCAGCGACCTCGCCGGCTACCTGCGCGACCACAACAACCGCGAGGCGAAGGTGATCGTGACGCTCGGCGCCGCCGTCATCGTCCTCCTGATGCTTAGCGTGATCATCGCCGAGGTCACCCCCTCGCCCATCGCGAAGATGCGCGTCCGCAACGTCAGGGCGGGCGATGCCACGATCACCACGCCGGAGATCGCCGCGCGCGTCGAGGCGGAGGCGCGCGGCGTCCCCCACGTGCGGGACTGCGCGGCGGTCGTCGCCACCCACGGCCGCCGTGTCGACGTCGTGCTCGACCTGCACGTCGATGAGGGCGCCGACCTGGCGCAGGCCGCCGAAACGGCGTGCGCCCGCGTGCAGGCGCTGGTGGAGGAGCAGATGGGCATCGAGCTGGCGCAGCCGCCACGCGCGCGCATGCACTACCGCGAGCTGCGCCTGCGCGACGAGCCCGAGGTGACGCCCGCGGCGCGGCCGTGGGCATCGCCGCCCACCGAACGCGAAGAGCCGGACCAGGAGCACACGTGACGGACGAACAGGAAGCGGCGGCGCACCTGAAGCGACGCAAGCCCCGGCTCATCGAGCGGCCGGAGCCCGAGCAGGTGCTGCCGGTGATCGAGGCGGTCCTGTTCGTCGCCGACCAGCCCGTCGAGATCGGCGTCCTCGCGCGCAGCATCAGCGCCCCGAGGGACGAGGTCCTGCGCGCGCTCGACGCTCTCGGCGAACGGTGCCGTGGGCGCGGCGTCCGCCTCCAGCGCACGGGCGAGCTCGTACAGCTCGTCTCGGCGCCCGAGACCGCCGCCTACGTCGAGCGCTTTCTCGGCATGGAGCACGCCCGCCTCACCGACGCCTCGCTCGAGACGCTGGCGATCATCGCCTACCGTCAGCCGATCACGCGCGCCGGCATCGAATCGGTGCGCGGGGTCGACTGCGACGGCCCGATCCGCACGCTGCTGGCGCGCGAGCTGATCGAGGAGATCGGCCGCGCGCCCGTCATCGGACGCCCGACGCTGTTCGGCACCACCGTCCGCTTCCTGGAGTACTTCGGGCTCGAGAAGCCCGACGACCTGCCGCCGCTGCCTGTCGACGAGCGGCTCGACGAAGGCGAAGAGGCGGCGATCTGAACGCCGGCGTCCTCCGCTTCTCGCTCCGCATCCCGGAGAGCGGCTCGCTCAAGGACAAGCGCCAGGTCGTCCGCAGCGTCGCCCAGCGCATCCGCAACAAGTTCTCCGTCTCGGTGGCCGAGGTCGACGACAACGACGCGTGGCAGATCGCGACGCTCGGCGTCGCTGTCGTCGCCAACGACGCCCGGCACTGCGAGCAGGTGCTCGCCGAGATCGTGGCCTACGTCCGTGCCTCCCGCCTCGACTCGGAGGTGCTCGACGTCCAGAGCGAGGTCATCGCGTTCGGCAACGGCCATGAACTATGAACTATGAACTATGAACTATGAACTATGAACTCTCTTCCCCGAGCTGGGCGACGCCAGCCTCGATGTCGCGCGTGACATCGGCCGGCGCGGGGATGCGCGCCTCCATCCGCTCGTCAGGCAGGGAATAGACGTTCATCCCGAGGTATTGCAGCGGCCGCTCGTCCGGGTCGCCGAGCAGCCACGTCTCGTCGAACGCGTCCGCCTCGACCTGCGCCGCGGCCACCTTGCCGACGAACAGCGTGTGGTCGCCGATCTGGTACGCGTCGTGGACGCCGCACTCGATCCAGCCGACGCAGCCCTCCAGCAGGGGCGCGTCGACGCGCCGGGCGCGGAAGGTCGGCAGGCGGGTCAGCTCGAGCTTGTCCAGCTCCCTGCCGCTGACGCTGCCCAGGTACTGCACGTGGTGCAGCAGCGCCCGCGTCGGGATGTTCAGCGCGAACTCCTCGCTGTACTTGATCATGTCGTGCGTGTGCCGCGCCGGATGCACCGCCACACCCACCAGCGGCGGGTCGATGCTCAGCGGCGTCACGAACGCTGCCGGCATCACGTTGTGGTTGCCGCGCCATGCCGTCGAGACGAGCACCACCGGGCCGCCGCCGAGCAGGCGCCGCGCCTCCGTCTCCGCGATCGTGTGCCTCATGCCGCGATCCTGCGCCACGCCATCGTCGGCGCCACCCGCTTCCGACTTCCGATCTCCGACCTCCGTAGACCCCGCCCCCTACAGCCCCTTGCCCGCGATGAACGCGCAGAGGTCCGCCGTGCGGCACGAGTATCCCCACTCGTTGTCGTACCACGACGCCACCTTTACGAGGTCGCCCGCGACGACGTTCGTCGTCAGCGCGTCCACGGTCGACGAGTGCGGGTCGCCCTTCAGGTCCATCGACACGAGCGGCTCATCCGACACGGCGAGGATGCCCCGCATCGGCCCCGCCGCTGCCTTCCGCATGGCCTCGTTTACTTCTTCGGCGCTGGTCTGCTTCTCGACCAGGCAGACGACCTCGACGATCGATACGGTCGGGGTCGGCACGCGATACGCCGCGCCGTCGAGCTTGCCGGCGATCTCCGGGATGACGAGCTTCAGCGCGCGGGCCGCGCCTGTCGACGTGGGCACGATGTTCATCGCTGCGGCGCGCGCCTCGCGCAGGTCCTTCGACTGCATGTCGAGGAGGCGCTGCGAGTTCGTGTAGGCGTGGATCGTCGTCATCTGCCCCTTGATGATGCCGAAGTTGTCGAGCAGCACCTTCACGGTCGGCGCGAGGCCGTTCGTCGTGCAGGAGGCGTTGGAGATGACGTTGTGCTTCGACGCG
>JAKAMA010000264.1 GCA_021813085.1 Chloroflexota bacterium
CTTGATCTCGGTCATGAACATCGCGCCGTCCCACGCCTCGGCGAAGTCCATCGTCGTGAGGTGCGGCAGGAAGCGCTCGCGCACCTCGGCCGGCGCGTGCCGCTCGATGACGCCGGCGGCGCTGCTCGTCATGCCGATGGCGCACAGCATGCCCGTCTCCGCCTGGCTCAGGAAGTACGAGAACGCCGTGCTGAGCGCCGGCGGCAGGTGGCCGGCGCGGGTTCCGCGCACGTCGTCCGTCCAGCGCAGGCCGACGAAGCCGTGCTCCCACAGGTCGCGCTTCGTCTCGATGACGCCGGGGTGGTGCACGACCTCGTTGATCTCCTCGCCCCAGCGGTCGTAGCGCTCGAGGCGCGGCGGGTTCTTGTCGGTGACTTCGGCGCGCGCGGCGATGCGCTCGCCCACCACCGCGCCCATGTCGCGCGCGTGCCTCTCGACGAACTCGCGGTCGCCCGGGAGGGTCAGGCGCTCGATGATCTGGTGCAGGTTCGGGTCGATGTCGTACCAGTTGAGGCCGATCGCGCTGTCGAACTGGGTGTAGTCGATGCCCTCGCTCGTGGCCGGGCGCGTCTCCGTGGTCATGGAACACCTCGTGTCTGAAGCTGCTGTCTGTGGCAGCATCGTACCACGGGATACGCGGACGGGGTGGCGCCCGTTCTGGCACGAAGGGCGCGGAGCCGTCATGGTGAGCCTCGATGCACGGGCTGGAGTATGCCGGGCTGTGGGCGGCCGCGTTCGTGGCCGGGGCGATCAACGCGGTGGCGGGCGGCGGCTCGCTGATCAGCTTCCCGGCGCTGCTCGCCGCGGGGTACGCGGCGAAGACGGCGAACGTGACGAACACCGTCGCGCTCTGGCCGGGGTACGCCGGCGGCTCGTTCGGCTACCGCGAGGAGCTGCTGCGGCAGCGCCGGCGCGTACTCGTGCTGCTGGCGCCGGCCACGGCGGGCGCGCTCGTCGGATCGGTGGTGCTGCTGGCGACGCCGGCAGCGACGTTCAACGCGATCGTGCCGTACCTGATCCTCTTCGCCTGCGCCGTGCTGGCGCTCCAGGAACGGCTCGCCGCCTTCGCGCAGACGCACCGGCTCGGCGCCCGCGACGACGGCCACGTGCCGCTGCTGCTGCACGCCGCCGTCTTTACGCTGGCGATCTACGGCGGCTACTTCGGCGCCGGGCTCGGCATCATCATGCTCGCCGTGCTGTCGATCCTGCTGCCGGACGACATCCAGCACTCGAACGCGCTCAAGGGGATGCTGTCGCTGATCATCAACGCCGTCGCGGTGATCTACTTCGCGTTCTTCGGGCCGGTGCGCTGGCTCGCCGCAGGCGTCATGGCTGTGGGCGCGGTCGGCGGTGGCTATCTCGGCGTGGGTGTGGCACGCCGCCTCGGCCGCCGGTGGCTGCGCGTGGCGGTGATCGCCTACGGCGTGGTCGTCGCGGCGGTGTT
Organism: Chloroflexota bacterium; assembly: GCA_021813085.1. Taxonomy (GTDB): domain Bacteria; phylum Chloroflexota; class Dehalococcoidia; order DSTF01; family JACRBR01; genus JADMII01. Next base: position 1,445 of record JAKAMA010000264.1, read on the forward strand.
GCTGTTCGGGTAGCGCGGGCGATCTGCAGGGTGTCGGTGCAGCCTGTGCACTAGGCCGCGCCCGCCACCCGCACTTCGCGCAGGCGCCGCCAGAGCGCCAGCGAGTACCAGCCGAGCGGGAAGGCGATGAAGTGCGCGATGTCTGCCGAGAGCCGCGCCGCATTTGTCACGGCCTGCTCGTCCGGCGCGAAGACGACGTAGACGAGCCCGGCGACCACAACCGCGGCCGCGACACTCCGCCACGGCCTCGGCAGCAGCGCGCAGAGCAGGCCGAGCGCGCCGACGTAGCCGGCCGACGGGCCGACATCGCGCACGTCCGACAGCCGGGCGCCGAACTCCGCGCCGGCGAGCTTGAGCGGCAGGGCGATGACGAGCGACTCGGCGAGCAGCGTCGCCAGGTGCACGCCCCAGAACGTCACCGCCGCGACGATGCTGCCGCCGGACCATTCGAGGAGCCCGACGGCGGCCACGACCATCACGACCGCGACCCAGAACTCGGTGCGGCCGTGCGTGAAGAGGGCGGAGCTGATCAGGCGCCGCCAACTGAACGACAGCAGGTCCCGCGGCGCGAAACCGACGCGCTGCAGCACGCGCTGCGGCAGGTCGGCCGCGTCGCTGTCGGTCCGCCAGGCGCGTACGCCGAGCGCGGCCAGCATCAGCAGCGTGAAGGGCACGCGGGCCGGGAGCCGCGCGAGGGCGAAGCCCAGATGCCAGTTCGGCAATCTTCCCCCTTGGTCTGTCCCTCCATGGTAACCATTGCGGCATCACCACCCGCGTACGCGCGCGGCAGCGTACCCTGTCCCATGCGGGAAGGCGCGCAGGCCGGGGAGGGCTCCATGATCGACGCGAAGCTGGTGGCCGCGAGCGCGGAAGACCTGGGGGTCGACTCCGAGCGGCTCGAGGCCGTGTTCGCACGGGCGAAGCGGGACGTCGAAGACGGCGTCCTGCCGAGCGCGCAGGTCGCCGTCGCCCGGCAGGGGCGCCTCGCCGGCATGCGCACGTTCGGGAGCGCGATCCAGGGCGGCATCGAGCAGCCCGCGACCGACGAGACGCTTTACCACATCTTCTCGTGCACGAAGGCGGTCGTCGCGGCGGCGGCATGGCTGCTCTTCGAGTCGGGTGACCTGCGGCTCGACGAGCGCGTCGCGGAGATCATCCCGGAGTTCGGCACGAACGGGAAGGAGATCGTCACGGTCGAGCAGTTGATGCTCCACGCGGGCGGCTTCCCGCACGCGCCCTTCGCGCCACAGTACTGGGGCGACCGTCAGGCGCGGCTCGAAGCGTTCTCGCGCTGGCGCCTCAACTGGCCCGTTGACAGCCGCTACGAGTACCATCCGACCTCCGCGCACTGGGTGCTCGTCGAGATCATCGAGCGCCGCACCGGCGTCGAGTACAAGACGTTCATCCGCGACCGGATCACCGGGCCGATGGGGCTCGGCGAGCTGTACGTCGGCCGGCCCGCCGGCCATGACCATCGAGTGGCCAACGTGTGCTGGGCTGGCGAGCCGGTCGAGCCGCCGGGAGGCTGGGGCGAGGTGACGCCGGAGGCGATCCTCCGCTCGAACGACCTGCGTTATAGCGCGATCGGCGCGCCGGGAGGCAGCGGCGTGGCGAGCGCCGCCACGCTGGCGCTGTTCTACCAGCCGCTGATCCACGGCGGCGTTACGGCCGCCGGCACGCGCATCATGAAGGCTCAGACGATTGACTTCGCGACGGCCGTGCGGTCGAAGGCGCACCACATCGACCGCACGACGAACGTCAACGCCAACCGCGGGCTGAGCATCATCGTCGCCGGCGGCGACGGGAACGCGCACCTGCGCGGCTTCGGGCGCACATGCTCGGCGCGCGCGTTCGGGCACGGCGGCGCCGGCGGCCAGATCGCCTGGGGCGACCCGGAGACGGGGATCTCCGTCGGATACTGCACCAACGGATTCGTCGACTATCTGACGATGGGGCGTCGGGTCACCGCCATCGGCAGCCTGGCCAGCGCCTGCGTGAGCGGTGCGCCGAAATGACCGCATGCCCGGCAACGGGCGCCCCGAAGGCAGCCGTCATGGGGCCGTGTCGTCTGCTGTCTGTCGTCTGTCGTCTGCTATCTGCTGTCCGTCGTGCATCGTCCCCTTGAAGCGCCTCTGTTCTTTGCGCGTTTCCTGGTTGTTTCCGCCGCGGCGCCGCGCCTAGACTGCCGACGCCATGCGCTCGCCCCACGCAGATCCCTTCGACCTGACCGCCAGCTACGCCGACATGGACGGCGCGCGCAAGGCGATCGACGCCCTAGAGTTCCACGGCATCGACCCGTCGCGGATCCGGCTGCTCGGCGCCGCCGCCGACGCCGCCCGCCGCGCTGACGAGCGGCCGAACATGGCCCGCCGCGACCTGCGGCTCGCCTGGCGGCTCATCTGGCGGGCTGTGCTGTGGAGCCTCATCGGAGCGGCCGCCGGCGCCGTCGCCGGCGTCGGTTTCTGGCTGGCCGGCTTCGTCGTCATCAACCCCTGGTTCACGGTCCTGATGTGGGCGCTCTTCGGGCATCTGACCGGCGGCATGTGGGGCGCCTACGCCGCCCTCAGCATCGGCGACGCGTGGGAGATGACGTTCGAGCGCGTCGATGGCATGCCCGTCGTCGTCGCCGTGCGCGTCGATGGTGCGGACGCCGCTGCCCACGCTGAGCGCATCCTGCGCGCGAGCGCGCCGCAGGGCGTCGCGCTGACCCCGGCGCACGGCGCGTCCGCCTCGTAAGCCTGCCGCCGCGCC
>JAKAMA010000265.1 GCA_021813085.1 Chloroflexota bacterium
CGCGGGTCCACCTCGAAGACTGCACGCGCGCGGACATCTACGGCTGGGTGATCCCGTTCATGCAGCGCGTGCTGGAAGAGAGCAAGGGCATCGCGAAGTTCCGCATCTGCGACACGATCGGCTGGGGCAGCCCGGACCCGTACGCGTCGCTGCCGTGGGGTGTGCCGCGGCTCTTCACGGTGCTACGCCAGGAGACCGGCGCGGAGCTGGAGTTCCACGGCCACAACGACTTCGGGCTGGCGACGGCGAACTCGATCGCGGCGTGGCGCTACGGCGCGAAGAAGGTGAACGTCGCGTTTGCCGGGCTTGGTGAGCGCACCGGCAACACGTCGCTCGAGCAGATGGTGGCGGCGCTCGTGCGCCACTACGGCGACCCGGGGCTGGACCTGAAGGCGCTCGAGGAGATGAAGCAGCTCGTGGACAGCGAGGTGACGCCGCTGCCCGACCGCGCGCCGATCATCGGTGAGGTGTTCACGACGACGGCGGGCATCCACCAGGCGGGCGTCGGGCGCCAGGGCGACGCGCCGGGGGGGCTGATCTACCTGCCGTTCGCGGCGTCGCTGTTCGGGCGCAGGGAGGTCGAGCTGAGCCGTGTCGGCTCGCTGTCGGGTGCCGAGGGGATCATCTCCGTCTTGAACCGCGAGCTCGAGCGGATGGGCAAGAGCGAGCGCGTGTCGGGCACGAGCCGGGTCGTGAAGCAGATCTACGACCGCATCCAGGATGAGTACGACGGCCAGTACGACGCGGAGCACGACCACTGGGTGAACGCGCGGCGGACCTTCTTCACGTCGGAGGACATCATCGCGCTGGCGCGGGAGTTCGGGGCGCTGTGATTGGGCTGTGTTAGGATTCTCCTGAAACGACGATCGCTAGGTTGCGAGCAGTACGGAATGCGCACCATACATGGACGTCGCAGGGCTGGTTCTTGCTGTGATCTTGGGCGGGGGCAGCGGTGGTATCGTCACGATAGCCTGGAACTGGTACATGTTCGGGAAAACGTCCAGGCGGCAAAGGGAACTCGACGTGCGGCAGAGAGGACTCGATTTTCTTGAGAGCTTCCGTCGACAAGCGGATTCTGCCGAGAAACGCGGGGACATAGCGGAACGCGATAGAACCCTGACGGAATACGAGCAACAGGAGCGCGCGCATCGCACACAGCTTGCACTCGAGAAGTCGGTCCCTGCCGGGAGGATCAGCCAGAATGAATGACACGAAGCGCCGTCAGATTAGGGACTATCTCGATCAATCGAGGGGACTGTCGCCTGCCTTATTGGACCCGGAGGGCCACGTATCGCGCGGCAACGCGTACTATGCACTCGGCGAGTACGAGCCTGCCATCGAAGAGTTCACATCGGCCATCACCCAGCGTCCCACATACGTCAACGCGCACTTCAACCTTGGCATAGTCCTCGCCGCATCGAACCGTTACGCGGAGGCCGAGGTAGCCTTCCGCACAGCCATTGGACTCGCCGCGGCTCAAGATGTGTTGGTGCCGGAGGCGTACTACTACCTCGCGGTGGCGCTGTTCGAGCAGAAGCGGTACGAGGACGCGCTGGCGGCGGCTAAGAGCGCGACGGAGCGAGGCGGCGATCCGGCATTCTCATATCTTCGTGCTCGGTTGCACTCACTGATGGGTGACCAGGAGTCTGCTATCGAATGGCTACGCAAAGCCATCTCAGTCGCGCCTAAGTACCGGGATTCGGCCCGCCGTGACGCCGCATTCCAGGCGATTCGTTCGGACAAGAGATTCGAGGCGCTCGTTACTTCTGACCAAGCGTGACGCGAGCGCTTCGGCATTCGCGTGCGGTCGCCAGGCGCCACGTGTAGTCCGCCTGCACGAGATCAGTACCGCATCCACATGGATCGACATAAAGTCAGATGCGACAACGGCTGATCTGAATCTCATCCGGCGCCGAAGCGGCCGCCGCCGCTACGCCTCGTACCGGCGCACGATGATGCACGCGTTGTGGCCGCCGAGGCCGACGGAGTTCGAGAGCGCGACGCGGACATCGGCGTGGCGCGCGACGTTGGGCACGTAGTCGAGGTCGCAGTCGGGGTCCGGCACTTCATAGTTGATCGTCGGCGGGATGATCCCCGTCTGCACGGCGCGGACGGCGGCCAGACCTTCGAGGGCGCCGGCGCCGCCCATCAGGTGGCCGTGCATCGACTTCGTCGAGCTGACGGCGAGGCGATAGGCGTGCGGGCCGAAGGCGAGCTTGATCGCCGCGGTCTCGGCGCGGTCGTTGAGCGCGGTGCCGGTGCCGTGCGCGTTGATGTAGCCGACATCCTCCGGGGCGATGCCGGCCTTGCGGAGCGCGCGCCGCATCGCGTTTGCCGACGCGCGGCCGCTCTCGTGCGATGCCACCATGTCGTAGGCATCGCTGCTCGTCGCGTAGCCGATCACCTCGGCGTAGATGCGGGCGCCGCGGGCCTGCGCGTGGTCGAGGCGTTCGAGCACGAGCGCGGCGGCGCCCTGCGAGACGACGAAGCCGTCGCGGTGCGCGTCGAACGGCTTGTTGGCGCGCTCGGGATGCTCGGGGTCGTTGGCGAGCGCGCGCAGGGCGTGGAAGCCCGCCATCAGCACGGGGAGCAGGGCGTTGTCGGCGCCGCCGGTGACGATCGCGTCGGCGTCGCCGCGGCGGATCGTCTCCCACGCCTCGCCCATCGCGCCGGTGCCGGTCGAGCAGGCGGAGACGACGCCCATGTTGGGGCCGCAGGCGCCGGTCGCGATGGCGATGTGGCCGGACGCGGCATCGGGCAGCATGTTGCTGATCAGGAACGGGCTGACGCGCCGGTACCCGCTCTTGCGGAAGGTCTCGTCCTGCTCGAGCAGCCAGCCGTAGCCGCCGCCGGCCGAGCCGAAGATGACGCCGATGTCGTCGCGGTTGGCGTCGTCGATGACGAGCGCGGCGTCGGCGACGGCCTCGAGCGCGGCGACGACGGCGAACTGCGCGTGGCGGTCCATGCGGCGCAGGTCCTTCGTCGGGATCGTTTCTTCGGGGTGGAAGTCGCGCACTTCGCCGCCGATGCGCACCTCGAACGCGCTGGCGTCGAACTGGGTGAGCGGGCCGATGCCGGAGCGGCCTTCGACCAGCGCGTCCCAGGCATCGCGGGCGTTGTTGCCGAGCGGGCAGACGGCGCCGAGTCCGGTGACGGCGACGCGATGATTCGGGAGCTGCCCGGGGCGCTGCGTCGTCAGGCTCAAGGTGCGGCGACCTGCGTGGCCCCGGCGGCGAGCGGCGGGCCCGCGAGGATGAGCTCGCGCCACTGCGACTCGTCGAACAGATCGACGATCTCGGCGTCGCGGTCGACGCGCTTGCAGATGTTGGCGAGCACGTGGCCGGGGCCCATCTCGAAGAAGGTCGAGGCGCCGGCGCGGCGCATCTCGCGGAAGGCGCGCATCCAGTTGATGGCGCCTGTCATCTGGTCGGCGAGCTCCTGGCGGACTTCTTCGGCCGTCGTCAGCAGGCGGCCGGTGAGGCTGGAGACGACGGGCTGCTTCGGGTCGCGGAAGGCGATGCGGTCGATGGAGGCGCGCAACTCCTCGCGGGCCTCGGCCATCTTCGGGAAGTGGCCGGGGACGGAGATCGGGAGCTGGACGACACGGGCGCCGCGCTCGCGCACGGAGTCGATGGCGCGGGCGAGGGCGGCGAGCGTGCCGGAGATGACGGTCTGGCCGGGCGCGTTGATCGCGGCGACGGCGACATCGCCGTCGGGCGAGACGCGCGTGCAGACGTCGCGCACGTCGTCGTCGCTGGGGCCGATGATGGAGGCCATGCCGCCCGGGCGGCGCTTCGACCACTTCGTCATGATGCGGCCGCGCTCGCGGACGAGCGTGAGCGCGTCGGCAAAGCTCAGGGAGTCGGCGGCGGCGGCGGCGGAGAACTGGCCGAAGCTGTGCCCGGAGACGAGCGACGGCCGGAGCTGCCGCCCCATCTCCGCGGCGCGCTCGCGCAGGTACGCGAGGTACGCCCAACTGACCGCGAGGATGGCGGGCTGCGTCGTGGCGGTGCGGGCGAGGTCCTTCTCCGAGCCTTCCATGACCATGCGGGAGACGTCGAACTTGAGGATCTCGCCGGCCTCGGCGAAGACGCGGCGGGCGGCCGGGGAGCGGCCGGCGACGCGCCTGCCCATGCCCGCGTGCTGCGAGCCCTGGCCGGGGAAGATGAGCGCGAGGCTGCG
>JAKAMA010000266.1 GCA_021813085.1 Chloroflexota bacterium
CGCCACTCCCTCGAGACGCTGTACTGGCTGAGCCACGTCGCGCTCTGGAGCGAGTGGGGGAAGCAGGGGCCCGTCACGGGCGCCTTCCGCCGCGCCCTCGACTCGGCGCGGGCGAGGCGGTCGGCGATCGTCACGGCGATCGACGACATCGGCAACCGCATCCTCCCGAAGAGCATCGTCGTGTACAGCCGCAAGCCGCTGCGCCCGCACGAGGCTGCGGGCGCCGAGCACGAGGCGCGCGCGCCGGGCACGAACGGCCACGCGCCCCAGCCAGAGGATGAGCGCTCGACGGTCGAGGTGCGCGCGGTGCCGGCGCCGTTCGAGATCCCGGCGCCCGGCACGGGCCCCGCCGCCGAGCCGCCGCGGGCGCCGCTCTCGCTGCGCGACGAGCTGCGCCTGGCGCTCGGGCTCGACCCCGAGACGCAGAAGCAGCGGCTGATCGAGATCCTGCGGTCGTGCCGGTTCACGTTCATGCGTGAGGTGCTCGACCTGGACGGCGAGCAGGCGGCGACGCCGTGGACGCCCGACGGGCGGTCGCTGAAGGAGATCGTCGGCCACATCGCCGGTTGGGAAGAGTGGACCGCGGCCGCGTTCGACGAGATCGCGGCGGGCGCCGCCGAGCCGGCGATCATGTCGCTCGGCGGCTACCCGCACGGCATCGCGCGCTACGCGTCGATCGACACCTTCAACGCCGCGCGCATGGCGGAAGCGCGCGCGCGTCCGTGGTCCGAGCTCCTGGCAGCGTCCGATGCGACGTTCGAGCGCCTGGTGGCCACCGTCGAGCGGACGCCGGCGTCCGCGATGGCGCAGACGGCGTCGTTCTTCTGGCCGGATCTCGGCGGCACGGTGCCGTGCGGCGTGTACCTGCTGATGGTGTCCGCGTACCACTATCAGGAAGAGCACCTCGCCGAGGTGCGCAGGACGTCCTGACGCATACTGCCCACGTCTGGCAGTCCGTCATGACGCGCCTGGGCGCCACCCCGCAGATGAACCATCACCCGGGACTGGTAGCGCGGGCCGTCGTCCGGTGATGGTGTTGCTCCTGCCATCTCCCGCCATCGCCGGCGCGATCCGAATCTGTTTTCGATTTCGGTCCGCAGTTTTCACCTCTCGGGGACGGTGCGGACCGACGGACCTAACCCCCGGCCCCTTCCCTGCAGGACAGGGGAGCTTGCACCGTGTGAGCTGCCAGCGTGTCGGCGGCTCTGCCCCGGTGTGCAACCGGCGCGGGCTGAAACGCCCGCGCTACGAGTGCGCTGAAACGGCCGCGCTACGGGTGCGCTGAAGCGTCCGCTACGGGTGCTCTGAAGAATCCGCGCTACGAGGCGGCGCAGTCATCCCGCGCCACGAGCATAACCCGGCGCGCGGAGAGGTCGCAGCGGCGCGTGTCAGCGCGGGCTTGGACCATCCGCGACCGGCGAGAGAGGCTCAGCCCGCGCGAGATCGCGCACCGCGCGCCCGCTCAGCCGCCCCGCGTCAGGTCCTCGTAGCGCTGCTGCTGCTCGACCTGCGCCTCGCGGGAGGCCTGCTGGCCGGCGTGCACAGCGTGGGTGAGGCGCTGCCGCGCCTTCGCGACGAAGCCCTGCGGCTCCGGCTCCGGCTCGCCGCCCGGGGCGCGGTACTCCGGCGGCACGCTCTCCAGCTCCTCCGGCTTGCGCGCGAAGAGCCACACGGCGACGCCGACGGCGGCCGCGAGGACGCCGAGGATCACGAGCACCGTCAGGAGCGTGCCGTGCCCGCCGCCCCGCTTCTCGATGACCGTGGTGGTGGCGGCAACCTTGCCGCGCTTCTTCGCCGCCTCCGCCTCGTGCTTCGCGGCCTTCGCCGCTTCCCGCTCGGCCTTGTCGCGCTTCTTGCGGTCGCGCTCCTCTTTCTTCGCCGTCGGCTCGAACTCCAGTTCGAGCTTGCCGAACGGCGTCATCAGCTCGACCTCGTGCTCGGCGGCGTCGTCTTCGCTGTGCTTGCGCCGGCCGAACCAGCCGCGCTTCGGCTTCGCCCCGGCCTGCTCGCCGCGCTCCCGCTCGGCGATGGCGACACTGCTCTCACCACTGGCTTCATCCTGTGCCATGTGATCCTCCTGCTGTGCCTGATGCTGAGACCGCTACTTCTTCGGCGGCTCCCCGCCCGCGCCGGTGAGGCCGGCGATGACGCCGACCGCGCGCCGCACGCCGGCGACGACGCCGTACGTCCGCACGATGGGTGTGACGGCCGCATTGGAGACGAAGGTCGTGGTGCCCTTGACGTGGTCCGCCGTCTCCTTCGCCGAGCCGAGGAGCGGCTTCACGCTGTCGTCGATCATCGACGATACCTTCCTCAGCAACGAACGTGTCAGCAGGCCCAGCACCAGCGTCAGGATCAGCGCGATCAGGAAGAACGCGCCGATGATGATGCCGGTGAAGATGATCACCCAGTCCCGGAAGGTCGCGACGAACAGCAGTGATGCGAGGTCAAGCACGCCCGGAAGGCTCCTCTCCAGCGCTCCCACGCATCATATCACGCGTCTCCCCTGCCGAATACTGCCCGATGGACGACGCGCGGCGCAGGCCCCAGAGCCGCCAGCCCACCGTCGCATAGCTGAACGCCCCGACCGCCACCAGCGTCCAGTACGCCTGGCCCGCGGCGGCGCCCAGCGCCAGCGCCAGCAGCCGCACGTCGCGCGAGGCGAAGCCCAGCAACGCCGCCGTCACGTCGCGCCCGCCCTCGGTCTCGATGCGGGCGCGCGAGTACGAGACCAGCAGGAACCCGGTGGCGGCGGCAAGACCCGCGAGCAGAGGCTGCGGCCACGGCTCGCGCTCGAAGGCGTACCACGCCATGCCGGCCGCGATCGTGGCATCGGCGTAGCGGTCGAGCACGGCGTCGAGGAGGCCGCCGAAGCGCGAGGCCATCGCCTTCGCGCGCGCCAGGTCGCCGTCCACGCCATCGACGACCGACGAGACCTGCACCAGCACGCCACCGGCGACGTGCGCGCCGCGCGCGATCAGCACGGCGGCGGCGAGCGCGATGAGCAGCGCCATCGCAGACACCTGGTTCGGCGTGACCGGCGTGGGCCGGAGCAACGCCGCCAGAGGCACGGAGACGCGCCGGTTCAGGTAGCGGGAGACCGGCCCGTCAAGCGAGCCGGCCATCGGCGCCCAGCATGCTCTCCGCGCGCAGCAGGTCGTCCGGCGTGTCGATGTCGATCCAGCGCCGCCCCGTGACGTCCACGGCGTCGAGGCCGCCGGCGCGCGCGATCGCCGCGAACGCGTCACCCAGCTCGCCGTCGCGCGCCGGGCCGTCGATCGCGCCGAACACCTCGCGGGTGCACCAGAACATGCCCGTGTCGAGCGCGTCCCACGGCGCCAGCGACTTCCCGAGGTCGATGACCCGGCCATCGCGCAGGCGGGCGCGCGTCGCCTCCGCCGCGCGCGCGTCGCCGGGGTCCGCGCGGTCGACGGCGAGCCGGCAGCGGCCGTCGGCGCGGTCGACCAGCGAGCGCGTGATCTCCGGCTCCACGACGTGGTCGGCCATCGCCAGCACGAACGGGCCGGTGACGGCGTCGCGCGCCGCCCAGAGCGAGCGCGCGTTCCCCAGCTCGTAGCGCTCGTTCTCGACGAAGCGCAGCGTCACGCCGGGCGGGCGGCCGGCCAGCGCGGCCCGCACCTGCCCGCCGCGATAGCCGACGACGACCACGGCGTCGCGCACGCCCGCAGCGGCGAGCCCGTCGAGGACGTGCGACAGCATCGGCCGGCCGCCGAGCGGGACCAGCGGCTTCGGCAGCAGGCACGTGTGCGGGGCCAGCCGGTCGCCGTCGCCGGCGGCGAGGATCACGGCCTGCATCGGCGGCCTGCGGACGGGTATGGGCAAATCGGTTGCATCACGTCCAAGTATGGGCGGTCTGCGCGGCGCGGCCAACTTCCCACGACAGCGCCGGTGGTGACAGTGGGTCGCCCGGACGCGTAGAATCACCGAACCCGATCGTCGTCGTGGGTGGAGTAGCGCCGTGGACATCGACGCCCCAGCAGCCGAAGAAGCGCCGCGTGCGGGCGGAAGCACGCAGGCGGCATCCGCCGCTGCCCGCGCGGCCGCCGGGCTGATCTACCGCTACCGCGAGCTGGCCCTCGTCGTCGCACTGACGGGGGCGGGCGCCTTCGTGCGTCTCTGGCGCCTCACGACGCTCCCGTACGGCTTCCACTCCGACGAG
>JAKAMA010000004.1 GCA_021813085.1 Chloroflexota bacterium
CAGCAGCGTGCCGGCGGTGCCATACGTCCGGCGGACCGACGTGAGAGGCAGCGCGACGGCGATCAGGCCGCAGGCGGCCACCAGCAGAAAGCCCCGGCGAAGGGCGATGCGGTGCGTCAATCCCACCATGCCCGTACTCCATCGGGCGGGCGCTCTCGCGCGGCGGCGGCCCCGGCGCCTGCCGCTCCACGCAGGGCGTGATGGTACAACACTCGCGATGAGCTGTGGTTGAGACTTGACGACGGGTCTTAACAGGACGGCGGCCGCCACGCTCAGGGGCAGGCGCTCACACGCTTCTGGTACTGCGCCGCGATCTTCGAAAGGTCGAGGATGTTGATCTGGGCCCCGAAGGGCGGCGGCCCCTGCCGGTACCGCGCCGGTGCCGGCGGCACGCTATAGCCGTAGTACCCGGCCACCGTCGCCAGGTCGAGGATGTTGACCGTGCCGCTCCCGTTCACATCGGCGCGCATGATTGCGCAGTACACGAGCGGGTTCTTGCCCAGGGCGATCTCTTGCTGGTCGGAGTAGCCGTCCTGGTCCGTGTCGATGTTGCAGGCGTCGCTCGGGGGCCCGCACGGCGTCGGCGTCGGCGGCAGGATCGCGGTGCGCGTGGCCGTGGGCGACGCACCCGCGGTCAGCATCGTGCCGTACATGGAGAACGACTGGTTGGGCGTGACGAGCCACGGGCTCACCGTCGATGGAAACGCGCCGTACGGGTACGCCTGCCCCGTCCAGGCGACCGCGTACGACGGCCCGAGCCCGCTGGCGACGCGGTACACCGTACCGACGCCGTCGGTCTGCGCGATGATCCAGTATGTGCCCGGCGAGAGCACGACGGGCGACGTCGCGACCGTGTTCCAGCCGGCGCTCGCGGCGGCATCGCCGGTCTGCGTCAGCAGTTGCCCCGGGTTGCCGCCGGCATCGGCCGAGTAGAGGGCGAGCCGGATGTGCGACCCCGGCGTCACCGCGCCCGCGTACACCGAGAGGCTGAGCAGCGTCCCCGTGGCCGTCACCGTCGCCGGGCTGCCGTTGAGGTCGCCGTAGTCCGAGTTGTCGTTGACGCCGACCGTCGAGGTGTAGCCGAACGTCAGCGTCTGGCCCGGGGGGACCGGCGTGCTGGTCGGCGTCGGGGTGTTCGTCGGCAGGGGCGGGACGGTCGCCGTGGGCGTCGACGTCGGGCACGCGGCGCAACTCGAGCCGGTCAGCGTGAAGATGCTGTCCGGCGCCACCGTGACCGTGAAGGCGCCGCCCGACACCGGCACCGTACCGGCGAGCGCGTCGTTCTGCGTGGCGTTGGTCTGGTACAGCGAGAGGCTCTGCGGCGACGGGAAGTTCGCGATCGATCCGACGAGCGTCTGCGCCGTCGTGTTCCAGTTGATGCCGACGATCGTCACCGTGCCGGTGCTGTCGTTGACGAACGACACCAGGCTGAAGCCGTTCAGGTACGTCGACGCCTGCACCCGCACCGAGCCCGGCTTCACGTACGCGAACACCTGCTTCGCGCCGTAGTAGCGCTTCCTGGGCGTGTAGCCGTTGAGCGTGTCGAGCAGCCCCCAGTACGTGTAGTAGCCGGAGTGGTCGTGCACGTTGTCGTAGGCGTCCCAGACCATCGCCGCGCTGGCGCCCGTCGATAGGTACGAAAACAGGTTGTTCGCCATGTCCTTCGTGAACGCCCACTCGTCCGGCACCTGCGTCCCGCCATCAAGCGGGCCGTACATCCCGGACGAGTACTCCGCCATCCAGAAGTTGGGCTGCGGATACGCCGACGTCTTGATCTGGCTAACGACCGAGCTCACGTCATCCGGCCCGTAGTGGTGTCCGGCATACGCCGCGACGTACGGCGCCACGGACGGGTCGGCGAGGATCGCGCCGTCGTACGCCGTGCTCGGCGACGAGGTCTCCGGCGTGACGAAGCGCAGGTCGGACATGCCGAGCTGGACGAAGCGCGCGCGGAGCTTGCTCAGAATCGCATCGAACTGCGCCGGCGCGACGCAGGGGCCCTCCGGCGAGCCGCCGCAGATGTCGGTCTCGTTCAGCGGGTCGACGAGCGTGAACTGGATGTGCGCGGTGTTGCGCGCGTAGTAGACGAGCGAGGCGAACATCTCGGCGAACTCGTCATTGCTGTTGACCGTAGTGCCGCCCATCCACGCGGGCACCTGGCCGCTGGCGCTGAGGATCGGCTGGATGCCCTGCGCGTTCAGCTCCTGGAGCGTCGCCCAGAGGCTCTGGAACGCGGGGTCCGTGGCGTAGAGGTTGTTGTAGTACGCCCAGTTGTAGGTGAACGGGTCGCTGTTGTCGTTCACCGCCTCCCACGTCGACGTGCCGAACACGCCGCGCCGCCAGAGGTTCGCGCCGAGGTCGTGGACGAGCAGGTCGAGCCCGGGCTTGAGCGGCGGGTAGGCGGGATTGCCCCAGTTCTTCGGATTGGCGTTGACGCCCCAGCCGTCGATCGTCTGGTAGCGCGTGCTGGCGTCGACCGTGAGGTTGGTCTGCGCCGCGGCGGCGACGGCGACCGCGGGTTCCTGAGCCGGGCGGGAGGGCGACGAGGGCCAGACCAGGCCGAAGACGCCCGCGGGCACGCAACTGGCGACGCCTGCGCCCAGCAGGAGCAACCCGAGCAAGCCGAACTGGATGGATCTCCTGGCCACGGACCGCTCCTGACGACTCAGCGCGTGCGCCCGAGAGCAAGGCTAACAGAAACGCGGGCGCCTGTGGTTGCAGAAGAGCGCCGGACTTCGTTGAGATTGTGCGAAGTATTGGTGGGCCCGCGGACGTGTCAGGACGCCCGAGCCTCGCGTCCCCGGGCGCACGAAGCGCGCACACCACGCCCGTTCAGCGGCCGCGGCCCGAGGTGACGCGGTTGTATGTCTCCAGCACCGAGCGCACCATCTGGTCCGCGGAGAAGTCACGCGCGTACCGGGCGAGCGCGTTCGCCGAGAATCGCGCCCGCATCGCCGGGTCGCCGGCCATGGTCACCATGGCGGCCGCCAGCGCTTCAGGGTCCCGCGGCTCAACGAGCACGCCGTTGACGCCGTCGTCCACGACCTCGACGCATCCGGCGACGCGCGTGGCGATGATCGGAAGGCCAGCCTCCAGCGCCTCGATCAGCGTGTGTGGGAGCCCTTCGAACCAGGGTGGATGGACGACGAACGCCACACGCCGCATCAGCGCCCTTGCGTCGCTGCGATGGCCGGCAAAGAGCGCTCGTCCCTCGAGACTCAGCTCCGTCGTCAGAGCCAACAGCCGGTCGCGCTCATATCCATCGCCAACGATGAGGACTCTGAGCCGCTGCTCCTGGCGAGAGGCAATGGCCAGCGCGCGAAGGAGGCAGGCGACATCCTTCTCTTCGGCGAGCCGCCCGAAGTAGCCGGCCCACACCGCGCTGTCGTCGAGCTCGAGCGCCTGCCCCCGCGCTCCGGACGCCTCCTCATACGGTGCGACAGCGTTGTGCACGACGTCGATCCGGGACCGATCGAACCCGCTCAGCGTCACGAGTGACTCCGCGACGGATTCCGAAACAGCGATGCATCTGTCCAGCACAAGACGCTGGGTGGCGAGATTGAGGAGGCGGCGGGGCCTGCTGGCCGACTCGAGTTGTGTTTGTTGAAACGTCACGACGACGCGCGCCCCGCCGAGGCGACCGCCAACGGCGAGCCGCGGCATGCCGCCGCTGACCGGTGTTTGAATATGGACAATGTCGATGTGGCGCTCGCGGCAGAGGCGCCGCAACTCGCCCGCTCCACGTCCCACACCCAGCGCGCACGTCTCGACCCCGGTCGCGGTGGCGAGAATCGACGTCTGTTCGCCGTCGTCCGGGCGGGTCACGAGGAGCGGTGTGATCGCGTCCCCCAGCCCCTCGATGAGCAGGCGCAGGTGCTCCATGATGCCGTTCCAGCGCTCCGTCGCGAAGAGCATCGGTACGTAGAGGACCCGCGGCTTGCTCACTGGATCACCGTCCAAGCGCTACGCGCTGTCCTCCACGGTAACGACGCACCGCACCCGCTGCATCTCGGCTGCCGATAGCATTGGCTTCTCCACCCTTGCTCAACAATGGGGGCGGTGCCTCGAATCCTATACTGGCACTACCCCGCCCGTGCCTCACGAATGCGCCGCTGCGGGGCTGTCGGCGAAGAGACGCGGGAGCCCTGCACCGATGGCCACAAGCGTAACCTTCGTAATCCCGACGTTCAACTACGGCCGGTACGTCCAGCAGGCCGTGGACAGCCTGCTGGGCCAGACCTTCCGCGCGCTCGACATCATCGTCGTGGACGACGCATCGACCGACGGCACGCCCGAGGTGCTCGCGCGGTATCGCGAGGAGCCGCGGGTGCGCGTGGTGCGCCACGCGGTAAACCAGGGGCACATCGCCTCGTACAACGAGGGACTGCGCATGGCCACCGGGGAGTTCGTCGGCCTGCTCTCCGCGGACGACTTCGCGGTGGCGCCCGACGGCGTCGCACGCCAGGTCGCCATGTTCGAGGCGCACGCGGACGTCGGGCTGGTCTACTCCGCCTATCAGCTCGTGCGCGGCGACGGGACACCGTTCCACATCACGACGCCTCGGCCGGCGGATGCCGTCGTTCACGGACTCGACGCCTTCAGGGGGCTGCTGTTCGAGAACACCGTCCCGGCCTCCGGCACACTCGTCCGGCGCGCGTGCCACGAGGCGCTCGGCTGGTACGACGTGTCGTTCCCGCACGCGAACGACTGGGACCTCTGGCTGCGGCTCAGCACCCGGTACGACGCCGGCTACATCGCGACGCCGCTCTACGCCTACAGGGTCCACAGCGAGAACATGAGCATCCGCGCGGTGCGGCCACGCCAGGCCGTCGACGAGCTGCGGCGCGTCATCGACAAGAACGTCGCGATGCTCGACGGGCGGCAGCGGACGGAACTGCTGCCGCTGCTCGCGCCGGCGCGGCGCCACGCGCTCTTCTACACGCTGTGGGGCGACCTCGGCTACGGCCGGCCATGGCGCGCCTGGCGGGGTCTGGCGTCGCTGCCGGGGCGGTCCCCGTCGGTGCTCGCCGACCGCGTCTTCTACACGACGTGCGCGCGGGCGCTGTACCTGACGCTGCTCGGCAAGGAGCGGTACCGGCGGCGGTTCGGCGGGTTCCAGGTCTGACCGCGCGGGCGCCGGAGTGGACAGACTCCCGTTCAACACGTTCTCTACGCCGCCTCAACTGGCCGTCAACAGGCGGCCGCTACGATCGTGAGACATCTTCGGCGCTTCCGCGTTGTAGTGGCGAAGAAGGGCCTTGATGGCGACGAAAGCGTGAGCCCGTGGCGACGAAACCGCTGATCATCCTGGCGCGGCACAAGTACCTGCTGCTGATCCCGTTCATCGTGATCCTGCCGCTGGCGGTTCTGCTGGCCATCGCCACCCGCAACCAGGACTACGCGTCCAGGTCGACGATCTGGGTGCAACCGCCGATCTTCCTCCCTGACGCGCAGTCGCAGGGCAGCCAGTACCTGACGCCGGCGCAGAACCAGGCGAACGTGCTCAACGAGGAGCTGGCGACGGACGCGTTCGCCAAGGCGGTCGCGAAGGCGCTGACCGCCTCCGGCGTGCCGGCGACCGCGCTGGGCGTGCGGAGGGGGACGACCGTCTTCGCGAACGGCTACTACAGCCTGGTCGTCGAGCACAAGTCGGCCAGCGCCGCGCGGGCGCAGGCGGTCGTCCAGGGGATCGTCAGCCAGTACCAGGCGGACTACCTGGCGAACACGACGCAGCAGGCGAAGACGGCGGCGAACTTCTACACAGCGCAACTGACCACGCAGCAGCAGACGCTGCAGACGGCGCGCGACGCGCTCGCGGCCTATGTGCGCCAGAACCCATCCAGCGCGACCAGCGGCACAGACCCGCAGTACCTGGCGCTGCAAGGCGCGGTGCAGCAGGCGCAGAACACCTACAACGCGACGCAGAGCAACCTGTACCAGGTGACCCTCAGCAGCGGCTCGACCCTGGAGGCGCTGCAGCAGTCGATCAGGGTCGTCGACCCGGCGAACCTGCCGAAGGCGCCGGTGAAGGTGAGCCTGCGCAAGCAGGCGCTCTTCCCGGTGGCCGGCCTGCTGCTGGCGGTGAGCCTCTCGGCGGCGGTGTACGCGTTCCTGCTGCGGACGGACAACAGCATCCGCGTCGCGGAGGACCTGCAGGCGCTCCCGGGGCTCATCCTGCTCGGCACCGTGCCGGACGTCAGCGCGGTGAAGAAGCGCGGCTGGCCGAAGCACTTTTTCCGCCTGGCCGTGACGGCGCTGGGCGTGTCGCTGCAGCGGTAGGGCGAGGACACCTCGGTGGGGTACACACATGGCAACCATGCTTAACATCCGGCCCTGGGCGGTGGCCCGCGAGGGCTACGAGTGGGGCGTGAACTGGTCCCCCGCTGTCGGCGCCGTGGAAGAAGCGGCGATGACGGCGCCGATCTTCGGCGTGGTCGAGGAGCGCTTCAAGCAGATCGCGGCGCGCTGTCTCGACGCGGCGCGGGCCGGGGCGAGTCAGTCGGTCGCGGTGTCGAGCGCCGCGGTGGGCGAGGGCAAGTCGTCGGTGGCGATCGGGATCGCGGCGGCGGCGGCGCGCAACCTCGGCACGGACGTGCTGATCCTCGAGACGGACATGCTGCGGCCGCGGCTCCTCGAGGACTTCCGGCTCGAGGGCCGGGGCGGGCTCAGCGACTACCTGTCGTCCGACATCGCGATCGAGACGTGCATCCAGCCGACGCGGATCCCCAACGTCTGGCTGCTGCCGAGCGGGCGGCCGACGGCGAACCCGGGGCCGTTGATCCGCTCGCGGCGCTTCCAGGAGCTGATGGCGACGCTGCACGAGGGCTACCAGACGATCATCATCGACGCGCCGCCGCTGCTCACGTCGCCGCATGCGGCGGTCATCGTGAAGCAGGCGGAGAGCCTGGTGCTCGTGGCGCGCGCCGGCCAGACGCACATCCAGGACGCGGCAAACGCGCTGAAGGCGGCGGGAGAGGTGCCGGTGCGGGGCGTCGTGCTGAACGGGACGCGGGTGTGGCTGCCGGGCTGGGTCGCGCGGCTCCTCGGCGTCTCACGCTTCGCCATCGAGTAGCAGCGTCATGGCAGTGCTGGCCGTCTTCCTCGCGTTGGCCGCGGTGGCCGGGCAGTCCAGCCGGTCCTTCGACTGGCGCACCTACCTGCTCGTGGCCTGCGCCGCGACCGTCCTGACCGGCGTCTACTACTTCTCGGGCGGGACCTGGTAGATGGCATACGCAGACGTCCGGACGCTGCCCGGACCCGCGCGCGACCCGGTGTTTCCCCTGGCCGCCGCCACGACCGGCGCGGCGCTGGTGGCCGGCGTGCTGCTGGCCGTCGGTCCGGCGCCGGCCCTGCTGCTGGTGGCGCTGCTCGGCACGCTCACCTTCGTGACCGCACAGCCGCGCGCCGGCTTCTACCTGATCGTCTTCCTCGCGATCGCCGGCACGGGTGTGATGCCGTTCGGGACCACGTTCCGGCTGAACGACACCTACCCGGCCTACGGTATGTATCTGACGCCACTCGAGCTCGTCCTCGCGTTCACGACCCTGGGGCTGGTCATCCGGCTGGTGTTCGACGACGCGGTGACGCTGCGCACCGGGTCGCTGTTCCTGCCAATCAGCATGCTGATGCTGACGGTCCTGCTCGGGATCGGTGTCGGGCTGGCGCACGGGGCGAACCTGCAGGCGATGCGCGCGGAGACGCGCGGCCTCTTCTACCTGCCCGTGATGTCGCTACTCGCGACGCACTTCCTGCGGACGCGCGCGGATGTGCGGCGCCTGGTGACCCTCTTCGTGGCAGCGGTCAACATCATGGCTGCGTTCGCCATCTTGCACTACTACACGCAGGTGCGCGGTGAGCTGGGCGCGGTAAACCAGGACCTGGCGTTCCCGCATGAGGATGCGCTGTTCTGCGCGGCGGGCATCATCCTCGTCTTCGCGCGCCTCGTCTGGTCGCGCAACGGCCTGGCGGAGCTGAAGAGCGCGCCGCTCGTCGTGCTGCCGATCTTCGCGCTGTTCGTGATGCGGCGACGCGCGGGCATCGTGGCGCTCGATGCTGGCCTCGTGCTGCTGTGCGTCGTGCTGGTGCGCGACAACTTCCGGCTGTTCCTGATCGCGGTGCCGATCGCAATCCTCGGCCTCGGCATGATGCTGGCCCTGACGTGGAACGACCCGGGCGGGCTCGGGCAGCCGGCGCGGTCGTTCCGGGCGATCACGGGGACCGAAGACAAGTACTCCGCGCGTGACCACTCGTCAGACAGCTACCGCATGAAAGAGACGACCAATCTGCAGATCAACATCAGGAACCAGCCGCTGACCGGCCTCGGGTTCGGGAGGCCGTACACGTTCTTCATCCCGATGCCGGACCTGAGCTTCTGGCCGCTCTGGCACTACGCCGCGCATAACAGCGTGTTCTGGTTATGGATGAAGGCCGGCGTGCTGGCGTTCATCGCGCTGCTGTCGCTGTTCGCGGCGGCGATGATGCGGGCGATGCAGCTCATGGCGAGGCTGCGCTCCGACTCGCTGAAGCCGGTCGCGTTCGCGCTGGGAGCGATGGTGCTGATGTTCGCGACGTTCGCCTACGTCGACCTGGGGCTGATGACGGCGCGGGCGCTGCTGTTCTTCGGCGTGGTCCTGGGCATGATCGGCGCGCTCGACGCGCTGGTGCCCGGCTCCGGCCGCGCGCCCGCCGCGGCGAAATGACGGGAGGTCGAACGCCATGCTGACGCCCAGCGAGCCAGGCACGCCGCCACCGGCGATCAGCGCCGTGATCTGCACAGTGGACCGGCCCGACATGATCGCCAGCGCGGTCGCCTCCGTACTCGACGGCGAGCACCGCGACCTGGAGCTGATCGTCGTCGACCAGAGCGCCGGCGACGAGACGCGGCGGGCATGCGAGCGCTTCGCGGGAGACGCACGCTTCCGCTACGTCCACAGCGAGGTACGCGGGCTGTCGGCAGCCTACAACCGCGGCATCGCGGAGGCGCGGGCTGACCTCATCGCGTTCACCGACGACGACTGCGTCGCCCGGCCGGACTGGCTGCGGGCGATCCTCGACGTCTTCGCGGCGAACCCGCGCGTCGAGATGCTCTACGGCCAGACGCTCGCGCCGGCAGACTACGATGCCGGCGGCGACGTGATCCCGGTGTTGGCGTTCCCGGCGCCCAGGATCATCGGACGCGGGCACGAGCTCGAGATCATCGGCATGGGCGCGAACTTCGCGCTGCGCCGCGGGCTCGCGGGCCGCCTCGGTGGCTTCGATGAGGCGCTCGGCGGCGGCGGGCCGCTGCGGTCGTCGCAGGACTACGACTTCGAGTACCGGGCCTATCGCGCAGGTGCGCTCGTGCGCCTGTCACCGGAGCCCAAAGTCGACCACTACGGCAGGCGGCAGCGCGGCGAGCCGTGGGAGCGCACGCTCGAGGCGTACGGCATCGGCGACGGCGCGTTCTACTGGAAGCACGTGCGGTGCGGCGACCTGACGGCGCTGCGCCTGCTCGTGCAGCGCCTGGCGAAGCTCTCCCTGCGGGAGCTCCTCAACCCGATCCGCCGCAAACCATCGAACCTCGCGTACCTGCGCGCGTACTTCGTCGGCATCCGGCGCAGCATGCACTTCCGCGTGGACAGTGCGCAGCGGCTGTACGTCCAGGTGAAAGGAGCCGGCACGTGAAGGTCGTCATCCTCGGGGCCGGCCCCACCGGCCTCGGCGCCGGGTACCGCCTGCGCGAGCTGGGCCACGACGACTGGCACATCTACGAGGCGTCGGACCACGTGGGCGGCCTCGCCGCGAGCGTGACGTCGCCGAACGGCTTCGTCTACGACACGGGCGGGCACGTGATGTTCTCGCGATACCCGTACTTTCACGAGCTGGTCGACCGCCTCCTCGGCGACGACTACACGCGGATCGCGCGGGAGAGCTGGATCTGGATGCAGCAGCGGTGGGTGCCGTATCCGTTCCAGAACAACCTGCGGGCGCTCGAACGGGAGTCGGTGCTGGAGTGCCTGCTCGGCCTCGCTGCGAGCCGCGGTGCCGCCGCCGACGCCCGCAACTTCGGCGAGTGGATGCTCGCCACCTTCGGCGAGGGCATCACGCGCCTCTTCATGCGCCCGTACAACTTCAAGGTGTGGGCGCACCCGGCGGAACTGATGAGCAAGGACTGGATCGCGGACCGGGTGAGCGTCGTCAGCCTGGAGTCGGTGCTGCGCAACGTCATCCTGGGCGAGGACGATGCATCGTGGGGCCCGAACAACTCGTTCAAGTTCCCGCTCTACGGCGGCACGGGCGGCCTTTACGAGCGCTTCCACCCCTATGTCGACGACCACCTGTCGCTGGACAAGCGCGCGGTGGCCGTGGACGCGACGGCGCGCGTCGTGCGCTTCGCCGATGGTGCGGAGACATCGTACGACGTCCTGCTCAGCACGATGCCGCTGACGCAGCTCGCGCGCATCCTCACCGGTGCGCCGGATGACGTGCGTGAGGCGGCGCAGGACCTCTGCTGGAACAGTGGGCTGTTCGTGGGCATCGGCGTGCGGCGCGAGGAGCCGACGGACAAGTGCTGGGTGTACTTCCCCGAGGAAGACGCGCCGTTCTACCGAGTCACGTACCTGTCGCGGTACTCGCCGCACATGGCGCCGGCCGGCCACTTCTGCCTCGTGACGGAGACATCCCGCTCGGCGTACAAGCCGGTCGACCCCGCGACGATCATCGACGACACGATCGACGGCCTCATCGCAACGCGCATCCTGGCGGAAGAGGACCGCGACCTCATCGTGGACCGCACGCTCATCGACGTGCCGATGGCGTATCCGGTGCCGACGCTCGGACGCGACCGGGCGCTGTCCGCGATCCAGCCGTGGCTCATGGACCGGGGCATCTTCTCGCGCGGGCGGTTCGGCGCCTGGCTCTACGAGATCGGCAACATGGACCATTCGATCATGCAGGGCGTGGAGTTCGCCGACCACGTGCTGCACGGTGCGGAGGAGACCGTATGGCTCCCGGCCGGCGACCTCGTGCTCGCAGGGGTGCACGCGTGATCGGCGCCCGCGCGCACGACCAGACGGTGACACAGCGCAGCAACACGCAGCGCGCGCTGCGCGCGCTGCGTTCGCCATCCACGATGCTGGCAGTCCTGCGCGCGCAGATCGCCCTCCGGTCGTGCCACCGCGCACCGTGGAGCACCCGCCTGCGCGGCCGCGTCTTCGTCGAGAACGGCCACCGCATCGAACTGGGGAGCCGCGTGCGGCTCGACGGCCGGACGGTGCCGATCGAGCTGGTCTCCGTGACCGGGCCGCTCACGATCGGCGACGGCAGCTTCCTGAACTACGGCTGCTCGATCTCCGCGCACGCCAGCGTCACCATCGGACGCAACTGCCTGATCGGCAACTACGTCCTGATCATGGACAACGACTACCACGACCCCCTGGACCACGCACGGCTCAGCGTTTCGAAGCCGATCGTGATCGAGGATGACGCCTGGATCGGCGCCCGCGCGATCATCCTCAAGGGCGTGCGGGTGGGCCGCGGCGCCGTCGTCGCGGCGGGCGCCGTGGTCACGAAGGACGTGCCCGCGCGCACGATGGTCGCGGGGGTACCGGCCACGCCGGTGCGGACGCTGTGAGCCTCGATGTCTCCGTCGTGATCCCGACGTACGACCGCGCACCATACCTGCGGCGGACCCTCGACGCGCTGGAAGACCAGGACCTCGGACGCGCGCGGTTCGAGGTGATCGTGATCGACGACGGGTCGCACGACGCGACGCCCGACGTGCTTTCCGCGCCCCGGCCGTACTCCCTGCGTGCACTGCGGCAGGAGAACCAGGGCCCGGGCGCCGCGCGCAACGCTGGCATCGGGTGCGCGTCGGGCGCCATCGTGGTGTTCATCGATGACGACGTGATCCCGTCGCGGGAGTTGCTCGGCAAGCATCTGCGCGCGCAGGAGGAGGCAGGGGCGGCCGTCATCGGGACGATGCTGCCGCCGCCCGACGCCGGACGCCAGCCCGTCTGGGCAGAGTGGGAGTCGCGGATGCTGCGGAAGCAGTACGACGACATGCTCGCCGGCCGCTGGGCGCCGACGCCGCGCCAGTTCTACACGGCCAACGCGTCGGTGCCGCGCGACGCGCTCGTACGGGCGGGGCTCTTCGACCCGTCGTTCGCGCGCGCCGAGGATATGGAGCTGGCGTTCCGCCTCCAGGATCTCGGCCTCCCGTTCCGCTTCGTACCGGACGCCGAAGTCGTCCACGACACGCCACGGAGCTTCGAGGGCTGGCTGCGCATCGCGCCGCAATACGGCCACTACGACGTCGTCATGTGGCGCGACAAGGGCCGCACCCAGATCCTCGGCAACGTAGCCAGGGAGTATCGCTTCGGCCGCCACCGCTTGCTTCGCGCGGCCGCCCGCATCGCCATCGGCAGGCGCGCCGCGATGCTCGCGGTGCGCGTGGGCGGCAGCGGCGCCATCCGGGTGGCAGACTTCGTGGGGTTCCACCGCGCCGCGCTGGCCGCATGCAGCGCCGTGTTCAACCTGCTCTACTGGGACGCAGTCTGCTCCGAGCTCGGCGGGCGCGCCGCGTGGTGGCGCGCGCTCGAGCGGGAGGGACAGGGGAGCGATCGGCCGGCCCACGCGCCAGCGCGCTGAGCCGGCGCCCTCGGCGTGGAAACAACGGCGCTCCTCGCGCGTTGATCAACGAAGGCCGGGTTGCGGCGCATCACAGCGGCACATCGGCGTGCTTCGCCGCGCACGCCCTTCTCAACGGGGGCTCCACAGGGGGTCAACCGCGGCTCAACATCTGTGACGTAGCGTACGAGTGGGCACGTCCGTGAGACGTCGCCCGCAGGGGGCAAGCTTGCATTCCACGACGCTGCTCTCGCCGCAGCCGCCCACGGCCGCGACCGCGCCGCCCGTCGGCGTGGCAGTGCTCGGCTGCGGCTACTGGGGACCGAACCTCGTCCGCAACTTCTTCGACACTCCCGGCTGCCGCATGCTCGCCATCTGCGACCAGTCGGAAGCGCGGCGGCAAGCGATGCAGGCGCGGCATCCGAGCGTCCGCGCGGTCGCCGACTTCGGCGACGTGCTGCGGGACGCGAGCATCGACGCCGTGGCGATCGCGACGCCCGTCCAGACGCACGCGCCGCTGGCGAAGCGCGCGCTGCTCGCCGGGAAGCACGTGCTGGTCGAGAAGCCGCTCACGACCTCGGTCGAAGACGCCGAGGAGCTGGTCGAGCTGGCCCAGCGACAGCGGCGCGTGCTGATGGTCGACCACACATTCGTGTACACGGGCGCCGTCCGGCGGATGAAGGATCTCATCGACACCGGCGAGATCGGCGAGCTCTACTACTACGACTCGGTGCGCGTGAACCTGGGCCTCGTGCAGCACGACGTCAACGTCGTCTGGGACCTCGCAGCACACGACCTCGCGATCATGGACTATCTGCTCCCGGTACGCCCGACGCAGGTCAGCGCGATCGGCGTCACGCACCTGCCGGGCGGCATGGCCGATGTGGCGTACCTCACACTGCGGTTCGAGGGCGACCTGATCGCGCACTTCCACGTCAACTGGCTCTCCCCGGTGAAGGTGCGCCAGGTACTGGTCGGCGGCGACCGGCGCATGATCCTGTACGACGACCTGGAGCCCACGGAGAAGGTCAAGGTCTATGACCGCGGCGTGCGCTGGAACGGCCACGCCGATGACGCGCGCCGGGAGGCGCTGGTCGCGTACCGCCTCGGCGATATGCACGCGCCCATGCTCGACCAGACGGAAGCGCTGCGGACGGAGTGCGGGCACTTCATCGAATCCATCCGGGGCGGCGGCACGCCGGTGACCGACGGGCAGGCCGGACTGCGCACGGTGCGCATCCTCGCCGCCGCGGAGCGCTCGCTGCAGAAGGGCGGCGCGATGGAGCGGCTGGATGGCTGACGTGCCCTTGGTCGACATGCAGGCACGCCTCCGCCCGCTGCGCGCGGACCTGATCGCGGCGTACGAGCGGGTGCTCGACCGCGGCGTCTTCGTCATGGGCCCGGAGGCGGAAGCACTGGAAGCGGAGTTCGCGGCGTACTGTGGCACCGCGCACGCCGTAGCCGTGAACAGCGGCACGGCCGCGCTGCAACTGGCGCTGCTGGCGATGGACATCGGGCCGGGCGACGAAGTGATCACGGTCTCGCACACGTTCATCGCGACCGTCGAAGCGATCAGCGCCGTGGGCGCTACGCCGGTGCTCGTCGACATCGAGCGCGGCACCTACGTCATGGACGCCGGCAAGATCGAGGCAGCGATCACGCCGCGCACGCGCGCCATCATCCCCGTACACCTGTACGGCCTGCCATCCGACATGGAGCGCGTCGCGACCATTGCGCGGACGCACGGGCTGCGCGTCATCGAGGACGCCTGCCAGGCGCACGGCGCGCGTTACCGCGGCCGGCGGACCGGCGCGCTCGGCGATGCGGCCTGCTTCAGCTTCTACCCGGCGAAGAACCTGGGGACGGTCGGGGAGGGCGGCATCGTCGTCACGGACGACGCGGCGCTCGCCGGGCGGGCGCGGCGCCTGCGCAGCCACGGCGAAGTGCGCCGGTACGTGCACGACGAGCCCGGCTGGAACCTCCGCCTGTCGGAGATCCTCGCGGCCGCGGTACGCGTCCAACTCCCGCACCTGGACGCGTGGAACCGGCAGCGCAGGCAGGCCGCCGCGTGGTACGACGAGGCGCTGGCGGGTCTCCCGGTGCAGGTCCCTTCGGCCCCCGAAGGCCGCGAGCATGTCTACCACCTGTACGTCGTCGAGGTCGATGAGCGCGAGCGCGTCCGCGCCGTCCTCGACGAGCGCGGGGTTGGCACCGGGATCCACTATCCCGTGCCGGTGCACCAGCAGCGCGCGTACGGTCGATTGGGGCTCGACGGTGCGCTGCCGGTCACGGAGAGCATCGCTCCGCGGATCCTCTCGCTGCCGATGTTTCCGGAGATCACGCGCGACCAGGTGCAAGCCGTGGCAGCGGCCCTGGAAGCGGCGCTCCCCGTCCGCGCCGGAGCCGTCCGATGAGCGCGGGATCAGACGCCACCGGCGCCCGCATCGTCTTCATCGGCGGCCGCGCGCACGGGTTCGAGCTGCTCGGTCGGCTGCTGGCGCGGGGGGAGCGCATCGAGCGGATCTTCGCGCTCGAGGAGGACGCGCACGAGCCGCGCCGCTTCGACCGCGAGATCAGCGCGCTCGCGGCGCGCGCCGGCGTTCCCTGCACGATCGGCAAGCGCCTCTCACCCGCTGACATCGAGCAGCTCGTCGCGATCGCCCCCGACCTCGTGCTCGTCCTGGGCTGGCGGACGATCCTGCCACCGCGCGTGATCCACGCGCCGCGCCTGGGGTGCTTCGGAGTGCACGACTCGCTGCTGCCGCGCTACCGCGGCTTCGCGCCGACGAACTGGGCCGTGATCAACCGCGAGCCGGCAGCGGGCGTGACGCTGTGGCGGTTGAACGAAGACGTGGACGCCGGAGAGATCGTCGCGCAACGCGAGATCCCGATCAGTCCGTGCGACACCGCCGCGGATCTCTACGAGCAGGTCAGGCAGGCAGCGGTCGCGCTCGTGCTCGAACACCTGCCGGCGATCGTCGCGGGCACGGCGCCGCTCGCCGCGCAGGACGAGGCGATCGCGACCTACGCCTGTGCGCGCACACCGGACGACGGGCTGATCGACTGGCGGCTGCCGAGCGAGCACATCGCGGCGCTCGTGCGCGCGCTGACGCGGCCGTATCCCGGCGCATACACCTACCTGGATGGGCGCCCCCTGCGCGTCTGGTCGGCACGGGCGCTCACACCGGCGCCGGTCTACGAGGGCCGTATTGCCGGGCGCGTCGCGAAGCTGCACCGCGGCACGGGGGTCGAGGTGCTGTGCGGCAGCGGCTCGCTGATGCTGCTGGAGGTGCAGGCGGAAGACGCGGCGCCGTGCAGGGCGGACGAGCTGATCCGCTCCGTACGCATCACACTCGGGCCCACGTTCCAGGAGCTGTACCGGCGCCTGACCTCGGTCGAAGGGGAGCTGGCGCGGCTGCGGGCCCGCGTCGAAGACGGAGCAGCCAGGGGAGTGCACGCATGAAGGTGGACTTGGACGGCGCAAAGATCCTGGTGACGGGAGGCGCGGGGTTCGTCGGATCGCACATCGTCGATCAGGCACTGGCCGCCGGCGCCGCGCACGTGACGGTGATCGACGACTTCGTGCGCGGCCGCCACGAAAACCTGTCCGGTGCGGTGTCGACCGGCCGGGTCGAGGTGGTCGACGACGACATCCGCGACGCGGCGCTCGTCGACCGCCTGACCCAGGGCTGCGATGTGGTGTTCCACCAGGCAGCGCTCCGCATCACACAGTGCGCGGAGGAGCCCGTGCGCGCGGTGCAGGTGATGATCAACGGCACGCAGAACGTGCTGGAATCCGCGGTACGTCATCACGTCCGCAAGCTCGTCGCGGCGTCGAGCGCGTCGGTGTACGGCGAGCCGAGCTACCTGCCGATGGACGAGGCGCACCCGTTCAACAACCGCACGCTGTATGGCGCCGCGAAGATCGCGAACGAGCAGATCTTCCGCGCCTACGCGGAGATGTACGGCCTGCCGTACGTCGCGCTGCGCTACTTCAACATCTACGGACCGCGGATGGATATCTACGGGGTGTACACCGAGGTGCTCGCGCGCTGGCTGGACCGCATCGACGCCGGCGAGGCGCCGGTGATCTTCGGCGACGGCACGCAGTCGATGGACCTCGTGTACGCCGGAGACGTGGCGCGCGCGAACATCCTGGCGGCGCAGTCGGATGCGACGGATGTCGTGTTGAACGTCGGCAGCGGGACGGAGACGACGCTGCGCGAGCTGTGCGACGCGCTGCTACGGCTGTTCGGGCGTCAGGACCTGGAGCCGCGCCACGAGCCGGAGCGCAAGGTGAACCCCGTGCGACGCCGGCGTGCATCGCTCGACCGCGTGCGCGCGGCGCTCGGCTACGAGCCGGAGACCGACCTCGACGCGGGGCTCCGCGCCGTCATCGAATGGCGGAGGGAGGCGCTATGCACGCCGTAACGGTCCAGGTCCCGCTGACCGAGCCAGTGCTGGGGCCAGAGGAAGAGCAGGCCGTCCTCGACGTGCTGCGGTCTGGCTGGCTCGTCCAGGGTGCGCGCGTTGCCGCGTTCGAAGAGCGCGTCGCGGCGTACTGCGGGGCGGCGCACGCCGTCGCCACGACCAGTTGCACCACGGCGTTGCAACTCGCGCTCGAGGCGCTGGCGCTCCAGCCCGGCGACGAAGTGATCATGCCGAGCTTCACGTTCGTCGCGTCGGCGAACGCGATCATCCACGCCGGCGGCATCCCGCGCGTCGTGGACGTCGAGCGCGACACCTGGAACATCGATCCGGCGAAGGCGGAGGCGGCGATCAACCGTCGTACGCGCGCCGTCCTGCCCGTCGACCAGTTCGGGCTCGCAGCCGACCTCAACGCCGTCAGCCAGATCGCGCAGTTGCACCGTCTGCACGTGGTCGAAGACGCGGCGCCCGCGCTCGGCGCCCGCATCAACGGCAAGCACGTCGGCGCGATCAGCGAGGTCACGTGCTTCAGCTTCCACCCGCGAAAGACGATCACGACCGCGGAGGGCGGGATGCTCGTCACCGACTCCGAGCGGCTGGCGGAGCGCGCGCGGCTCATGCGCTCGCACGCGGCCTCGGCGTCGGACCTGGCGCGGCACCACGCGGAGGACGTGCTGATCGAGGAGTACCCGGAGGCCGGATTCAACTTCCGGATGAGCGATGTGCACGCGGCGATCGGCTTGGCGCAGATGGACCGGCTCGACGCCCTGATCGCCCGGCGGCGGGAGCTCGCGGCGGCCTACGACCGCGCGTTCGCGGCGGTCGAGAGCGTACAGGTGCCGGGCAGCCACGCCGGATTCCTGCACACGTACCAGTCGTACTGCATCGTCCTGACGGACGCCTCGCCAATCAACCGTGCCGACGCCATGCGGCGGCTCAAGGAGCAGGGGATCACGACCCGGCGCGGCTGCATGGCCGTACACCTTGAGCCCTACTTCGTGAAGCGATTCGGGCTCACGCGCCTGCCGGAGGCGGAGCGTCTCGCCGCGCGGACGATCGCGCTGCCCCTCTTCCCGGCGATGACCGACGAGCAGCAGTCGTACGTCATCGACCGGGTCTGGGAGCTGTTGCATTAGACGCCCACCCCTGGGTAGCCGCCGGAGGTAGGGCAATGGCCGAGCACACATCGGAGAATCCTCGTATCAAGAGATACTGCACACCGTCCGCGTCAATCGTAGACGCCCTTCTCGACCGGCCTTGAACACGCCATCGACGGCTTCTCAACAGCCGTCACCTAGTCTGATCCCAATGGCTGACCAGGTCATCGCCGCTGTGGCCGTGTCCGACGCTCCCCTGCGCCTTGCGGACGCGCCGCCGCGCGCCGCGGCGCCGGCGGGTCCCTACCGCACGGCGCGCATCGTGCAGAACGTGCTCGCGCTGCTGTCGGGCCAGGTCCTGACCTGGCTTGCCACCTCGATCATCGTGTTCGCGCTGCCCCGCTACCTGGGCGATGCGAATCTCGGAAAGCTGACGTTCGCCTGGGGGTTCACGAGCGTGTTCGGGGCGTTCATCGGCTTCGGCACGCCCATCTGGCTGACGCGCGCGATCGCCCGCGACCCGGAAGCGGCACCGCACCTCGCCTTTAACGCGCTCGTGGCACGACTGCCGATCATCGTCGTCGCGTTCGCGGCGTCGACGGTGATGCTCCACGTGCTCGGATATCCCAGCTCGACGCGGGTCGTCGTGTACATCGCGATGGCCTGGACCTCCGCGTCGGCGTGCAGCTCGATCGTCGCCGCGTCGCTCCAGGGGCTCGAGCGCATGACGGTGCTGTCGATGATGGGCGTGGTCGAAAAGGTGCTGATCGTCATCTTCGGCGTCGGCTCACTCGCATTCCTGGGAGCGGGGCTCGACGTGTGGGCGCTCGTCGTCTTCGGCGCCGGCGTGGTGTCGATGCTCGTGTTGACGGGCTACTTCTGGCGCGTGGCCGGGCTCTCCGCACGCATCGATCTGCCCCTTTGGCGGACCTTGTTCATGGGGAGCGCACCGTTCCTGGCGTGGGGCATCGCGACGACCATTTACGGCGGCATCGACGTAACCATGCTGTCGCTGTTC
>JAKAMA010000267.1 GCA_021813085.1 Chloroflexota bacterium
CACATCGCATCGCGCACGTCGAACGTGACGCGGCCGCCGCAGCCGTACGGGCGGAGCGGCAAGGCGCGCTCGAGGTCGATGATGCGCCCGAGCAGCCAGTCGCCCTTGGTGGCGTGCAGCTCACGCGGGTCGAGCATGACGTCGAAGGCGGGGTCATCGACCGGAGCGCGGTCGACGACGATGCGCTTCGCGAGGTCGAACGTCGCGAAGTGCTCCCAGATCGCCCGGTACGCCGAGGGCGTGAGCCAGGCGTAGTCGCGCACGAAGATGCGCTGTCCGGCGGCGGCGCCGTCCGGGTACATCTGGTACTCCTTCGGCGCGTAGCAGACGTAGCCCTTCGGCTCGCCGGCCTCCTCGTAGACGGCCGCCAGGCTCGGGCCCTGCTCGCCGATGCCGAAGAGATTGCTCAGCCCCAGCACCTCCCACTCCCAGATCTGCGGCAGCCGTAGCAGGTAGCCGTTGCGCTCGCGGATGAACGCGTCGTAGATGGACTGGAGCAGGGGCAGCTCGTCGCGTGACGCCTCGCGCCACGTCCCGGAGGCGGGCGGCAGCGTCGGCGCGAAGCCGATGAGCTTGGGGTCGATGTTGTACTGGTAGCGCGCGGAGCAGACGGCGTAGCCGTAGCGCTGGTAGATGGCGGCGATCGAGGCGAGGAGGATGGCGATGGGCTCCCGCCCCTGCTCGTGCCTGCGCCGGAAGTCGGCCTCGATGATCGCGCGGAGGTGGCCACGCCGGCGGAACCACGGCAGCGTGCCGACGAGCGTGATGCCGGCGGCCGGGGCCGTGCCTCCGTTCAGGCGCATCATGAACGGGAAGGCGGCGTAGGCCGTCGAGAGCTGCCCGTCCTCGAACGCGCAGAGCGTCCACTCGGGCGGCACGGGCGGCATGCCCGCGCCGTCGCCGGCCACCGTGTGGTTGCCGAAGACGATCCCGGGCACGCGGAAGAACGCGTCCGCCTCACGCTCGGTGTACGGCCGTACCTCCAACGCCATCGCTCGCGCTCCTTTCGCTCGCGGCGCGATTGTACCGCCCGGGCGCGTCAGGCGCCCGGCGGGCGCTGCGAGCGGCCAGACCCACCCGGAGGTTAGCCGCCGCCCGCCTGGCGCTCCCGGGCGCGGCGCTCCGCCTGCTCCCGCAGCCAGCGCACGATCGGCGAGGGCTCCTTCGGGTGCCAGGCGCGCTTCCACTCGTCGAAATCGCCAGGCCACGGCTCACCGAAGTCGTGTACGAGCGGCGGACCGCCTGGCGCCTCGAGCAGCGCCAGCGCGGCGCGGACGACGCGCGTCTGCAGCGCGGCGTCGCCCGGCGGCCCGATGGTGTGCCCGAAGGGGAACTCGACGCCGAGCGTCCGCGGCGTGCCGAAGCGCTCGCCCCAGACCGGCATGATGTTGACGACCACCGTGCTAAGGCCCTCAGCCTCGAACGAGCGTGCCAGCGCATTCACGGCGCGGCAGCAGTCCGGTCAGACGGGGGTGAGCAGCACGGCATCGACGGCCTCGTCCTTCATGCGCCGCGCGACCTCGGGCGCGTAGCGCTGGCGCCACTCCGTCGTGTCGGGCTGGTAGCCCATGAACGAGTAGTTGGTCTCGGCCAGCGCGCCGATCTCGCCCGCGGCCTCCAGCTCCAGCATGCGGTGCACCGGGAACGCCACGTCCACATCGCGCAGGAGGTCGTCGTTGTTGATGTGCAGGTGTCCCGCCTGCACCTGCTCCTGGCGGAGGTCGCGCGGGAGCGTCCGGTACGTCGGGTCGCCCCAGTTCGGCTCGCGCTGTTCGCGCTCGAAGTCGAACGGCGGCTCGACACCCCGCACGTTGATGCCCGCCGTCGTGACGAGGGCGATGCGCGCGTCGCGCAGCGGCTTGCGCAGCGGCGTCCAGGGCATGCTGTCGGGAGGCGGGATGGCCATGCCGGCGTAGTAGGCCTTGAGGGACGGCGGCAGCCACTTGAAACTGTCGGTCACGGACGCATCCTTTCGGCTCCGAACCTGCCTGCGAGCATGATCGGTGACACCGCGCGCTGTGTCCACAGCCGCCGGCGCCGGCATCCGGCCGGGGCCACGGCGTTCGCATGCGATGCATCCTGACCGGCGATAGACGTATCGTATCGGCACCGTACGCGGTCATCATCGTATCTGCCCGACACCCCGGCCCGCTGCTTGTCAACACATCAATCTGAC
The DNA here is from genome assembly GCA_021813085.1 of Chloroflexota bacterium. GTDB lineage: Bacteria > Chloroflexota > Dehalococcoidia > DSTF01 > JACRBR01 > JADMII01. The sequence goes on from JAKAMA010000267.1 coordinate 2,177, forward strand.
CAAGAGCTGCCGCTCCTACCCCCCCGCTTCGCGCTCCGGCGATGTACCATACGGCGACAGGCGGCGCCCCCGCATCGTCCCGCCGAAGCCTCACCTGATTGCGGCGGACGCGCCTGCCGCCCATACCAGCCGATAGCTAGAGAAAGGGCCCGAGGCCTTGGTCCACCGTCCGGAGCGAGGGCGTCTTGGTTAGCCGATCCGTCAACATCGAAGGCTACATGCTGCCGCTCGGCGGGCCGGAGTTCTGGCTCCAGGCGGAGTTGCAGGACGCACTCGACCGGCTGGTCAAGTCGCACTTTCGCGATGTGATCGCCATGCCGCGCGCGCCCTACCCGAGCGTCGAGCTGAGCGGCCGCATGACCTCGAGCGCCGGCCGCTGCTACCCGGATACGGGAACGATCCGCATCGCGACGCTCTACCACCGCGACCACGGCATCGACGAGACGCTGCTCGTCCTCAAGCACGAGCTGGCGCACTGGGCGGCGCGCTGGCGCTACGGGCGCCGCATCGCGCCGCACGGGCGGGAGTTCCGCATGGTGGCGAAGGATCTCGACGAGCGGATCACCGTGACCTGCCCGCCCTTCGCACACAAGGAGCGTGCGCAACGGCGCTCCTGGCACATGATGTGCCCCCACTGCCGCCGCACGTATCGCCGGCGCCGCCGCGACAAGGTGGCCTGCCGCGCCTGCTGCGACACGTACGCAAGCGGCCACTACGACCGCCGCTTCCGCCTCGTCGTCATCTCGCGTGCCGAGTGACCGGGCGCTGACCGGCGCCGGCCGCGTCGCCGTCCTCTTCGACCTCGACGGCGTCATCGTCGACAGCCGCACCTACCACCTCCGGGCGTGGCGGCAGCTCGCGCGAACGCACAAGATCGACGCGCCGGCCGGCTACTTCCGCGAGACGTTCGGCCTGCGCAATGATGCGATCCTCGGACGGCTGGTGCCCGGGGCCGCGCCGGAAGCGATCGACCGCCTCGCCAGCGAGAAGGAGGCGGCGTTCCGGCGCCTGGCGCGCGGGCGCCTCGTACCCCTGCCGGGTGTCCCGGAGGTGCTCGACTTCCTCGACGCGGAGGGCATCACGAGGGCGATCGTGACATCCACTCCCGGCGAGAACCTGCGCATGGTCCTCGAGACACTGAAGCTCGACGGGCGGTTCCAGGCGCTGGTCGCGGCCGAAGACGTCCGGCGCGGCAAGCCGGACCCGGAGGGCTTCCTGGGGGCGGCAGCGCGGCTAGGCATGCCTCCCTCGGACTGCGTCGTAGTCGAGGACGCGCCCGCCGGCATCCAGGCAGCGGTAGCGGGCGGCATGCGCGCGATCGGGGTCGCGACCACGCATCCGGCCGCCGCCCTCCGCGACGCCGGCCTCATCGTCGATTCGCTCGCCAGTGCGGCCGTGCGGAGCTTCATCGTGCGCCCGTCCGCCGTCCGTAGAGGAGCTGACGGCGACGCGTAGGGCCCGCGTCGTGCAGCGCCTCGCGCTGCGAGCGATGCTGTCCTTGATGATGCGGACCTGCCCTGAGCACAGGCTCGCGCACGGACCGGACGCTGGGGGATGGAAGGCGGAAGGGTAGAGGCGCGCAACGATGCCGCGACCGGCCCGTTCACAGGACCGATACGCCATGACCGGCCGCCTCTCCCGCCTTTCCGGCCCGGCGCTGCTCGGCGCCTCGGCGCTGCTCGCCGCCAGCGGCCTGGTGCTGCTCGCTGCGCGCGCCCTGCGCTCATCGGCGGCCGTACCGCCGCCGGCGGCCGCCGCACCTCCGGCGACCGCGCCCGCCCCGTCTCCGACGGCCACACCGGCGGCGCCGGCGGCCGCCGTGCGTGCGCAGGCGATGATGGTGTGCTCGTTCTCCAACGCGGACGCCGTCGCCTCGCAGGTGCAGGGCGCCGACGGCGGTCAGTCGGTGGTCGTGGGCGACCGCACCTACTGGCTCTTCGGCGACACGCTGTTCCTGCCCGCGTCCGGCAAGCAGATCGA
>JAKAMA010000268.1 GCA_021813085.1 Chloroflexota bacterium
CGGCTGCTCGACGTGTAGCCCGCGTCGTACACCGCCGACGTGGCCGAGCGCCCGGCCGCGAGCGCGGCTTTCAATCGCCGCACGCGCAGAGATTCGATGTAGTGGTGGGGCGTCATGCCGGTGCAGTCCGAGAATGCGCGCCGCAGCCGCGCGCTGCTGACGCCGAGCGCCTGTGCGAGCGCCGCCGCCGTGGGCGTGACCTCGGTCTCTTCCGCCGCGCACTCGGCGAAGCGGCAGGCGCGCTGGACGAGCGCGGTGTGTTCGTCCGCCCGGCCCGGGTCGCGGGGGCGGCAGCGCAGGCAGGCGCGGAAGCCGGCGCGCTCCGCGTCATCGGCCGTGGCGAAGAAGACGACGTTGCTGCGCTTGGGCAGGCGCGCCGGGCAGCCCGGCCGGCAGTAGACGCGCGTCGTGCGCACGCCGAGGAAGAACGGGCGGCCGGTCTCCGGCCGCCGCGTCTCGACCGCGGCCCACATCTCGTCGTCGGACAGGCCCGCCTGCGGCTTCGTGGTCATCGGTTCAGCGACCATCGGTGATCACCTCCACCACGATGCTACGCGCGCCGGCGCCCGGCGGCTATCCGGATTTGGACGTCAACGTGTGTGGAATCCGGATCTGCGGGCGGCGCATCGTCCGGTCGCCGGGGGACGCAAGGGACGGCGTGCCCACCTACGAGGGCACCGGGACACGCACGGTCATCGTGCTGATCGCCTGGCGCCCGTGCCAGCCCTCGTCCTCGACGTGGACCTCGAGACAGGCAATAATCGCGTCGCTGATGTTGTCCATCAGTTCGTCGAGCGTCTCACCCTGCGATGCGCACCCGGGCAGCTCGATGACTTCGCCCCAGTACCCGCCTTCCTCCGCCTCGTGGATCGCGACCGTGAACGTCTCGAGGCCATGTGACTCGGGCTGCTTCCTAGAGAGCGGCAATGCATTCCTCTTCCGTCTTTCCCGCTACCCTGATCTGACTCGACAGCAATCCGATCTTGAGTTTGCCAGCCGGGAGCGACACGATCTTGCCGTTCGGCATCTTCAGCACACAGTGTCCCCTCTTCGAGCGCCTCCGAATCACGCCGCCCCAGGAAACGAACACCTTGACGGCGTTCTCTTGCGGGACATCGCGGAGCGTCGGCGTCAGAACGTCACCTCGCTGCGATCATCGGCGGCGACGATGCCGACGGTGAGGGGTCGCCCGCCCGTAGGCCACCGGCGGCTCTGCGATTGTATCATCCGGCGCCGATTCCCGCGGTCCGACGGCCCGCCGGGCGAGCGGTGCGCCCCCGCCATCGCTCAGGGACCCAGCAGGCGTAGGTCAAGGACCTGAAGATCGCCTGACGCCGCCGCGTGCTCACGCCGCATCGAGGATCGCGCGCAGGCGGTCGGGGTCGCCGCCGGGACCGACCAGCGCCGCCGAGAACGCGCCCGGCCGGAAGAGCTGTTGGGCCAGGCGCTGGACGTCGGCTGGCTGGACCGCGGCCGTCGCCTCGACCACCTCATCGATGGCCTCGACCTCGCCGGTCATCAGCAGCGACTCGCCGGCGCGCTGCGCCAGCGCCATCGTGGATTCGAGGCCGAGGCGGAAGGTGCCGGTGGCGAAGTCGCGGGCGCGCGCCGTCTCGTCGTCGGCCGGAGCGGTCGCCGCGAGCTTGAGCAGTTCGTCGCGGATCACCTGTGTCGCCTCTTCGAGCTTCTCCAGCGTCACGCCGGCGCTGATGCTCATCGTGCCGATGTCGTTGTAGCGCGCGGCGCCCGAGCCGATGGAGTACGCCAGGCCGCGCCGCTCGCGCACTTCCCTGAACAGGCGCGAACTCATGCCGCGCCCGAGGATCGTGTTGAGCACCGTCAGCGCATAGCGCTGGGGGTCGCGGCGCGGCAGCGCGTACAGCGCGATGCCCAGGTGGCACTGCGCGATGTCGCGCTTCTCGATGACAACGCGCTCGCCGGCAAACTCGGCCTTCGCGGGCGGAGGCGCCGGCGCCGGGCGGTCGGGCAGGTCGCCGAACGCGTCTCCGGCGAGCCGCAGCACCTCCTCGTGCGTCGTGTTCCCCGCGACGCTGAGGACGCTGTTCGAGGGCGTGTAGTACGTGGCGATGTGCTCCGTGAAATCATCGCGTTGCAACTCCTCGACCGTGTCCAGCGTGCCGCCGACGGGCCAGCCGATCGGCTGGTCGCCGAACGTCGCGCGGCCCAGGAGCTCCGATGCCCAGGCGCCCGGCTGGTCGAAGCTGCGCCGCAGCTCCTGTTGCACGACCGTGCGCTCGCGCCCGATCTCCGCGGCGTCGAGCAGCGAGTGGCGGCACATGTCGGCGAGCACGTCGATGGCGATCGGAAGGCGGTCGAAGGGCACCTGGTTCCAGTAGCAGGTGAGTTCCTTCGACGTGTAGGCGTTGAGCACGCCGCCGGCGCCCTCGATCGCCTCCGCGATCATCGTCGCGTCCGGCCTGCGCTCCGTGCCCTTGAAGAGCATGTGCTCGATGAAGTGCGAGATGCCGTTCGTGCGCGCCGCCTCGTTGCGCGAGCCGACGCCGAAGAAGACGTTGACGCTGACGCTCTGGGCCGTCGGCACCGGCGTGGTGACGACGCGCATGCCGTTTCCGAGCGTCGAGATGTCCCACTGGATGGCCAAGAATCGTGCTCCGTTCCTTCCTGATCTGGGTGCATGCTCAGTGTACCGTCCGCTGCCTATCCGCTCGTAGCGCTATCGAATCCGTCCCGCCGCCACCAGCTCCAGCGGGAACTCCGCCAGCGACGCGATGACGAGCGCCACTCCCGGCATGGGCGGCGCAGCCGTGCCGGTTGCGCGCAGTTGGACCACCCGCGCCCCCGATGCCAGCGCCGACGTGAGGCCGGAAGCGCTGTCCTCGATGACGACGCACTGCGCCGGCGCGACGCCCAGCAGTGCCGCCGCGCGCACGTACGGCTCCGCGTCCGGCTTCGTACGCACGACATCATCGCCCGCAACGATCGCGTCGAAGTCCGCGGCGATCCCGGCGGACGCCAGGATCGCGTCCGCCCAACGACGGTACGACGCCGTGCAGAGCCCCAGTGGCACGCCGCGCCCGCGCAGCGTCGCCAGCAGCTCGCGCGCGGCGGGCAGCGGCGGCCGCGGCTGGCGCAGACGGGCCATCAGCGGCGCCTCGTACGCCTCGATGATCTCGGTGACCGTCGCCGGGATGCGCTTGAGCGCGATCACCTGCTCCCACATCACCGGCGTCGCCATGCCGATGAACCGCTCGTACGCGTCGAGCGCGATGGACTCGCCATAACGGCGGAGGATGTCGTTGACCGCGGCATGGAAGGCGGGTTCGCTGTCGGTGAGGACGCCGTCCATGTCGAAGATGACGGCACGGCACGGTGGATCGGCCACTATCGCGAGCCGTCGTACTCGGTGTGTGCGCGGCTCGGCGTCGGGCCCATCTGCCCCTGGTACTTGCTGCGGAGCGTGGCGCTGCCGTACGGGCGGTCCACCGGCGTCGACATGCGCACGAAGCTGAGCTGTCCGATCTTCATGCCGCAATAGAGCGCGATCGGCATCTTCGCCACGTTCGACAGCTCGAGCGTGAGCTTGCCGGTCCAGCCGGGGTCGACGAAACCCGCCGTCGCGTGGATGAGCAGGCCGATCCGCCCCAGCGAACTCTTCCCCTCGACCTGCGCCAGGATGTCGTCCGGCAGCGTCAGCACCTCGCGCGTGCTTGCCAGCACGAACTCGCCGGGGTGGATGAAGAACGGCCGCTCCTCCGCGATCGTCACCTCTTCCGTCAGGTCGTCCTGCCGCTCGCGCACGTCGATGTAGGGCCGGCTGCTCGCCTTGAAGACGCGAAAGGTGCGGTCCAGGTGCACGTCGACGCTCGCCGGCTGGATGTCGTCGGGGTCGAGCGGGTCGATCACGATGCGGCGTTTCGCCAGCTCTTCCTTGATCGTGCGGTCGCTCAGCATCGCCGGCATTGTAGGCGACGGCGCGGCGGGCGGCGAGACGGCGCGGGCTCGTGGCTACGTCGGCGACTGCGTGCCCTCGCGGCTCGTGTCCGGCGCGGGCAGCAGCCGCCGCCGCGCGAGGTCGGCGGCGCCGATGTAGAAGCCGCTGCCGTATGCGACGTGCAGGCAGGCGAACGCCAGCGGCAGCGCCGGCAGCGCGCGCGGCCGGCGG
>JAKAMA010000269.1 GCA_021813085.1 Chloroflexota bacterium
ACTGGGAGGGGCACGCCCGCACCGCGGCGCTCGTCGAGCGCGTCCTCGGCGAGGAGTGCGCCGACGTGCGTCGGGTGGTGCTGGCGCGCTGGACGCGTCGCAGCAGCGGGCGCCGGATGATCGAGCGGCTGGAGCGGCAGGACTACTCGAGCTCGTGGCAGATCCCGGCGCAGGCGCTGCCGGCGATCATCGCACGCGTGACGCCACAGCTCGATGCCCTCTACGGCGGCCTTGACCGCGAAGGGGAGTTCGAGCGCACGTTCACGCTCACGGTCGGCCGGCTCCGCGCGCGGTGAGCATGAAGATTCGGGGCGCGACCCGCATGCTTGGCGGACGCGAGGCAGTCACCGACAGTTCAGACATGCTGAGAAACCTGGGCGGGTCACTGTGGCTGGTAAGCTATCTGAGGATCTTGCCCCTGGCACGCTCAACCGTGTGTTGAAGCAGGCGCAACTGAAGGATGGTGAGCAGGCGTGAACTACGGGATCGTCATCGAGCGAGCGGATCACAACTTCTCGGCGTACGTCCCGGACCTCCCGGGGTGCGTGGCGACGGGTGCGACCAGCGAGGAGGTCGAGCGCGAGATGCGGAAGGCGATTCGCTTCCACATCGAAGGCCTGCGGCTCGACGGGCACCCGGTGCCGGAGCCAGCGGCGAAGCTCGAGTACGTGGAGGTATGACCGTCCGCGGAGTCAGGCGTTGCCTGCATCTCCGGTGCTGCCGTCCTTGACGGGTCCCGGCGCCCGCCCGTACAATGGGCCCAACAATTGAATACAGGCTCTTATCGAGAGTGGTGGAGGGATCGGCCCGACGAAACCCGGCAACCCGCAGGCGCAAGGCGGGTGCCAAATCCGACTCGCTGCGGGCGAGAGAGATGAGAGAATCGCGAGACTTCTCTACCACCGGCGGAGAAGTTTTTTCTTGCCCGTGCACACGGACCACAGCTTCGAACCCATCGCCTGGCGCGGCGGCCTGCTGCGCTTCCTCGACCAGACGCGCCTGCCCGGCGAGGTCTGCTACGTCGAGACGGGCGACTACCGCGACGTGGCCGACGCGATCCGCCGCCTCGCCGTGCGGGGCGCGCCGCTGATCGGTATAGCCGCCGCGTACGGCCTGGCGCTCGCGGCGCGGGACTGGCGGACTGACCTGCACGATGCCGCGGCCGAGCTGACGGCGACGCGCCCGACGGCGGTAAACCTGGCATGGGCGGTGCGGCGCGTGCTCGCCGCCGCCGACCGCGCGACGGCAGGCCGCGGGCCCGCGGCCGCGGCCGAGGCACGCCGCATCCACGAGCAGCAGGTGGAGGATGACCTGCGCATGGGCGACGCTGGCGCCGCGCTCATCGCGCGGGGCTCGACGCTGCTCACGCACTGCAACACGGGCGCGCTTGCGACGGGCGGCATCGGCACGGCGCTCGGCGTCATCAAGACGGCGCACCGCCAGGGCAAGGACGTCCGCGTCCTCGTGGACGAGACGCGCCCGCTGCTGCAGGGCGCCCGCCTGACCGCGTGGGAGCTCGAGCGCGAGGGTGTGCCTTACCGGCTGATCGTCGACGCGGCGGCCGCCGGGCTGATCGCCTCGGGCGAGGTACAGGCGGTCGTCGTCGGCGCCGACCGGATCGCCGCCAACGGCGATGTCGCCAACAAGGTCGGCACCTACGGCCTCGCGCTCGCCGCGCAGGCGCACGGCGTACCGCTGTACGTCGTGGCCCCGTCCAGCACGATCGACCTGCTGACGCCCGACGGTGCGAGCATCACGATCGAGCATCGCGACGGCGACGAGGTGCTGTCATTCGGGTGGATGCGCGATGTGCCCGGCGGAGCGACCGCCCTCAACCCGGCGTTCGACATCACCCCCGCCTGCCACATCAGCGCGATCGTCACCGAGCGCGGCGTGCTGCATCCGCCTTTCGATGCCGCGCTCCGCGAAACGGGCGCGGCCGTGGCGGTGCCGCGATGACCCACGCCACGCTCGCCGTGATCGGCGGCTCCGGGTTCTACGCGATCGACGGCGTCGAAGCTATCGAGCACGTCGACCTCGACACGCCGTTCGGTGCGCCGTCCGACAGGATCGTCATTGGTACCCTGGACGGCGTGCGCACGGCCTTCCTGCCGCGCCACGGCGCCGGCCACCGCATCCTGCCATCGGAGGTGCCGGCGCGCGCAAACATCTGGGCGCTCGCCTCGCTCGGCGTGCGTTGCGTGCTATCCGTGAGCGCCGTCGGAAGCCTGAAGGAGGAGATCGCGCCGCTGCACATGGTCGTGCCCGACCAGCTCATCGACCGCACGTCTGGCCGCCCGTCCACGTTCTTCGGCCGTGGGATCGCGGCGCACATCGCGTTCGATGCGCCGTTCTGCGGCGCGCTGTCGGACGTGCTGCACGAAGCGGCCGCCGCGACCGGCGTGACCGCGCACCGCGGCGGCACGATGGTCGTCATCGAGGGTCCGGCATTCTCGACGCGCGCCGAGTCCGAGCTCTACCGGAGCTGGGGCGCCAGCATCATCGGCATGACCGCGCTGCCCGAAGCCAGGCTCGCCCGCGAGGCCGGCATGTGCTACGCGACGCTCGCCTGTGTCACCGACTACGATACCTGGCACCAGACGCATGACGCCGTCACCGTCGAGATGATCGTCGGCAATCTGCGCGCGAACGTCGAGCGCGCGAAGGCCGTCGTCGCGGGCGTCGCGCGCGGTCTTCCCGATCCGGCCGCCTGCGCCTGCCGCGACGCGCTGAGGGACGCGATCATCACGCCGCTGCACCTCGTGCCGGAAGAGCGGAAGCGTGAGCTTGGGCCGATCCTCGGCCGTTACAGCGAGGCGGCGGCACGATGACCGTCGTCGAACGCAAGGCGCGAGCGCTGGGACGCAGCGCAGAGTACACGGTACAGCCGCTCCGCGACCGCGACCAGATCCGCCGCATCCTCGAGACGCGCCGCCCCTACGCGGCATACGCGCTGGGACAGCTCGACCCCGTCCTGTTCCGCGTGAGCGAGTGGTGGCTGGCGCTCGGCCCCGGCGGCGAGCGGGCCCTTGTGCTGCACTCGCACGGTGGGCTCGGCAACGCGACGTTCGCGATGGGCGGGGCCGGTGCGCTCGACGCCGTGCTTCGCCTGCACCCGGGCCCGCGCCACGCGTTTCTCACCTGCGAGGTGCACCACCTCGAGACGGCGCTGCGGTACTTCGAGATCGAGCAGCGCCAGACCATGATCCGTATGCAGGTGACACCTGACACGTTCCGCCCGTTTCGCGACGAGCCCGTTGAACGGCTGAGCGGCCGTGACGTGCGCGCCGTCAACCGCCTCTACCGTACCGATGGAGTGCCGTCGTTCTATACCTCACACCAGATCGACGATTCCGTCTACTTCGGCGCCGTGCGCGGCGGCGAGTTGGTGTCGATCGCCGGTACGCACGTCATCTCGGCGCTCAGCGGCATCGCCGTCGTCGGCAACGTCTACACGCATCCGCGCTACCGTGGCGCGCACCTCGCGGAGGCGACGACCAGCGCTGTCACCGCGTTGCTGCTGCGTTCGTGCCGCGAGGTCGTGCTCAGCGTCGATCCGACGAACGCGCCGGCGGTGCGCGCCTACGAGCGCCTCGGCTACCGGGAGGTCGCCCGCCTGCTCGAGGGCGCGGCCCTGCGCCGTGACGCCACCGGCGTGGTCAGCGCCGCGCGGCGCCTGCTCGCCCGTGTGCGCGGCCGCCCGGCGCACGCCGAGGTCGTCCGCGGCCCGGGGGATCGATGAGGGAGTTCCTAGTGCCGCTCCAAGTTGATGCACCACAAGGGGCGCTGGAGGGTGGAAGGTGGAAGTTGGACGCCAGCGACCAGGACCGTCTCGCCCGTTCGATGCTCTACCTTCCATCGTCCACCCTCCAGTGCGGAGGCGTATTGCGGCACATCAAGTTGGAAGGGCACCAGGCGCGCCTCCGGATGGCGCGGCACCACAGGAAAGGGACATGGGAGACATGACCACGGACATCATCGCCCACGACGTGAAGGATCTGCGGCTCGCCGAGGAAGGCGTCCGCCGCATCGAGTGGGCAGCGCGCGAGATGCCGGTGATCGGCCAGATCCGCGACCGTTTCGCGAAGGAGCGGCCGCTCAACGGCGTGCGCATCTCAGCCTGC
>JAKAMA010000270.1 GCA_021813085.1 Chloroflexota bacterium
CGCATGCCCGTCTACGAGTACTTCTGCCGCGCCTGCGGCGCCACCTTCGAGCTCCTGCGCCCGATGGCGCGCAGTGCTGAGTCCGCTACCTGCCCGAGGGGCCACGCGGGCGCTATGCGCACGCTGTCCGTGTTCGCGGCTGCCCCACGCGGCAGCGATGCGCCGTCCGGGCGCGCCGCGGACGGCGGTGCCGGTTGCGCGTGCGGTGGCGCCTGCGCCTGCGGCGGCCATTAGCAATCAGTTCCCGAGACCGCGCCGCCACGGGACGCGAAGACTTCCTTGACGGCGTGAGGACGCGTCTGCCGGTGGGCCGGACGATGGAGTACGGGGCGCGGTCCGCGCAGACGTTGCCTTCCGCCCGCCAGTGCGGGACTCTCGCGGCCCGCCGCACTACCCGCACTTCGTGTAGCCGCAGGAGCGGCACACCAGGCACCCCTCCGCGAAGAACAGGACCGCCCCGCAGTCCGGGCACGCCAGCCCCGTACTGGCACCGTCGCCAGCGCGCGCCCGCTCCGCCCGTGCGCTGACCGCGCCGGGCCTGCCGCGGCGCGCGCGGCGGGCGGGCTTCGCAGCGGCCGTCGCCGCCGCATCTGCCGATGCGCCGCGCGGCGTCAGGAACCGCAGCTCGAGCCAGCGGAAGATGTAGTCGACGATCGATGACGCCGTCGGGATCGACGGGTTCGACGTCAGCCCGTTCGGCTCGAAGTGCACGCCTCGGAACTTCGCGACCAGGTTCTCAAGCGGGACGCCGTACTGGAGCGCTACCGAGGTCAGCACCGCGACTGAGTCCATCAGCCCGCGGATCGTCGACCCCTCCTTCGAGATGTTCACGAAGATCTCGCCCGGCTGCCCCTCGGCGTAGAGGCCGACCGTCACGTAGCCTTCTTGCTCGCCGACGCGGAACTTGTGCGTCACCGACCGGCGCTCGTCCGGCAGGTGGCGCCGGTACGGCATCCCCGCCGGGCGCGGCTCCACCGAGCCCGCTGCCCGCGGATGCGCGCCGTCCATCAGCTCCTGGAAGCCGAGCGCGATCTCCGCCGCCTCCGCCTCCGCCTGCTCGGGCCCCCTGGCAGTCGCGTGCGACAGCACCTGCCGCTCGCGCGCGCCGTCCCGGTACACGGTGATCCCCTTGCAGCCCTCCCGATACGCCAGCATGTAGGCGCGCTCCACATCGTCGACGGTGGCCTCGTTGCGGAAGTTGATCGTCTTGCTGACCGCGTTATCCGTGTGGCGCTGAAACGCCGCCTGCATCCTGACGTGCCATTCCGGGTCGATGTCGTGCGACGTCACGAACACCCGCTTCGCCCACTCCGGCACGTTGTCACGCACCCGCAATGAGCCGCCCTCAGCCAGATAGCGCACCAGCTCGTCGCTGTAGAACTCCTCGCGCTCCGCCATCGCGCGGAACGTCGCGTTCACCTCCGGCAGCATCGTCGGCGTCGCCGGGTTCGCGCGGTCCAGGTAGTGACGCCGCATGAACGCCAGCGCGAATGCCGGCTCGATGCCGCCCGCGCAGTCGGCGATGATGCTCAGTGTGCCCGTCGGCGCCACCGTCGTGCGCGTCGAATTGCGATAGCGATGTCCGCCACGCGGGTCGCCCGACATGGGGTCATAGATCGACCCGTGCCACGCCGGGAAGACGCACCGCTCCTGCGCGAGCTGCATCGAGGCACGGTCCGCGTGCTCCTGCACGAAGGACATCACGCGTTCACCGAGCGCCAGCGCCTCCTCCGAGTCGTACGGGGTCCGCAGCGTGAACAGCAGGTCCGCCCAGCCCATCACGCCCAGCCCGATCTTGCGGGTCTGCTTCGTCATGTCGTCGATCTGCGCGATCGGATAGTGGCAGCGGTCGATCACGTCGTCGAGGAAGCGCACCGCCAGCGCCACCGTCTCGCCGAGCACATCCCAGTCGATGTCCTCCGCGGGATCGTGTGCGGAGGATCCGCGCCGCCGCTTCGCCAGCGGCTCGCGGGCCATCTTCGCGAGATTGATCGAGCCCAGGTTGCACGACTCGTACGGCAGCAACGGCTGCTCGCCGCAGGGGTTCGTCGCTTCGATCCGCCCGAGCTGCGGTGTCGGGTTGTCGCGGTTGATGCGGTCGAGGAACACCAGCCCCGGGTCGCCGTTGCGCCACGCGTTCTCGACGATCCGCCGGAACACCGCGCGCGCCGGCAGCCTGCCGGTCGCCTGCCGCGTGCGCGGGTTGACGAGCTCATACGTCTCGTCCCGCTCGACCGCCTCCATGAACCGCTCCGTCACGGCCACGCTGATGTTGAAGTTCTGCAGCGTCGTCATGTCCGACTTGACATCGATGAATCTCTCGATGTCTGGATGCTCGACGTTGAGGATCGCCATGTTCGCGCCGCGGCGCGTGCCGCCCTGCTTGATCGACTCCGTCGCCGCGTCGAACACCCGCATGAACGACACCGGGCCGCTCGCGACGCCGCCTGTCGTCGACACGCGGTCGCCCGTTGGACGCAGCCGGCTGAAGGCGAAGCCGGTGCCGCCACCGCTCTGGTGGATCAGCGCCGTATCCTTCAACGCCTCGAAGATACCCTCCATCGAGTCTTCGACGGGCAACACGAAGCACGCGGACAACTGCTGCAGCGGCCGGCCCGCGTTGCCGAGCGTCGGCGAGTTCGGCAGGAAGCGCAGCGACGTCATCAGGTCGTAGAAGCGAGCCTCGCACGCGGCGACGGCGCCCGCCGCGTCCGCTGTCGCGTACGCGGCCTCTGCCTGCGCGATGTCGTGCGCGACGCGCCGGAACAGGTCTTCCGGCGTCTCGGCCAATTCGCCGCGGTCATCCTTCGCCAGGTATCGCCGCTCGAGCACGACGCGCGCGTTGTCGCTCAGTGCAGACGGGGCCGCGTGGGCGCGGGGACGCTTGGGCGCTGGCGGCGAGGGCGCCCGCCGCGCGGATGCCGGAGCCGGCGGAGCCGCACGGGCGCTCGTGGGCGTCGGCGTCCTGGACGCGCGCCGCTGCCGGGCGCCGCTGCGGGCGTTCTTCGACCCTGCGGTGCTTAGCCAGGATGGCGGCTTCCCCTTGCGCTCGTCTGCCACGACGCGAGTATACCAGAACGTCTGTGCGACGCGGTGGCTGCGCCGGGTGGGCCAGGCACCACCGGCGCATCGGCGCGGCAGCGAACGGGCGGCCCGTCGCGGCAGCGTCGTCGCTCCTTGTCGCTGTGCGTAATGCGGCACCCCCTGTACCGTTGTTCTTGCTGACGACGTAGAGCAGGCGCTGCCGCGCGTGCCGGTACAAGCGCCGTCGGGATACGGGACAACAGAGGACAGGGGATTGTCGATGCTCACGAGGTGGCTGCAGGATCAATCCGGACGGACCGTCGTCGGCCTCGGGCTGAGCATCGCGCTCGTTGCCGGCTCGGTCTTGACGGCCGTCGCGCTCACCGCGGGCACCGCGCTCGCGTGGCACTACACCTACGCCTGCGACCAGAACGGCAACGTGACCGGGACGATCACCTTCCCCAAGAACACCGCACCGTTCTACGTCATCCTGCAGGACCACGTTCCGGCCGACGCCCAGTTCAAGGATGTCCCCGGGGCCACGGAGCTGATCACGCCCGGTGCCAACCAGACGTCGGCGCCCTTCGTGCTGTCGACGGCCAACGTGCGCCCGGACGCGAACTCGCTGCGCATCGTCAACTCCGCCACGAACGAGAAGAGCGACAGCTTCCCGCCCTGCGGCGGACAGGTGTCACCCACCGCCACGAGCACCGCCGCGACGGCCACCCCGACGTCGACCGGGCACTGCGACCAGGACTCGTGCACGGCCACTCCGGCGGCGACGAGCACCGCCGCCACCAGCACGCCGTCTACGCAACCGTGCGAGACCTCCGGCGCGACGAAGACGCCCGAGTCGGGCGAGACGCACACGCCCGAGGCGACGCAGACCTCCGAGTCCGAGCACACCCACACGCCCGAGGCGGATCACACCCACACGCCAGAGGCGACGCAGACCTCCGAGTCCGACCACACGCGCACGCCCGAGGCGGACCAGACGCAGACGCCCGAGTCCGACAAGACGCAGACCTCCGAGTCCGACCACACGCGCACGCCCGAGGCGGACCAGACGCAGACGCCCGAGGCCGACAAG
>JAKAMA010000271.1 GCA_021813085.1 Chloroflexota bacterium
TCGAGGTACGAGTGGGCGCCGGCGCCGAGGCCCAGGTACTCGCGGTTGCGCCAGTAGAGCAGGTTGTGCGCGCAGCGGCGGCCGGGGCGCGCCCAGTTCGAGATCTCGTAGTGCTCGTAGCCGGCGCGGGCGAGGCGGTCCTGCGTCCATTCGTACTGCTCCGCCTGCGCGTCGGGGTCCGGCGACGTCACACGGCCGCGTGCGATATCGCGGGCGAGCGGCGTGCCCTCTTCGACGGTGAGCGCGTAGAGCGAGAGGTGCTCGGGCGCGAGCGCCAGCGCCTGCTCGAGCGAGCGCTGCCAGGCGGCGAGCGGCTGCTCGGGCAGGCCGTAGATGAGGTCAAGGTTGACGTTGTCGAAACCGGCGGCACGCGCCGCGGCGAATGCGTCCCGCGCCTGCGCGGCGGTGTGGACGCGGTCGAGCACGACGAGCTCCTCGTCGTCGAAGGACTGGACGCCGATCGACAGGCGATTGAAGCCGGCTCCGCGCAGCCCGCGCAGGTACTCCTCGCTGAGGCTGCCGGGGTTCGCTTCGAGCGAGACCTCCGCGTCCGGCGCGAAGGCGAACGTCGCCCGCAGGCCGTCGAGGATGGCGCGCATCTCGTCGACGGGGCTGAGGCTCGGGGTGCCGCCGCCGAAGAACACCGTCGCGACGGGCCGCTGGCCCACCGTGGCGCGCCAGAGCGACGCCTCCTTCAGGAGCGTGCCGGTGTACGAGGGGATCAGGTGCTCGTGGCCGGCATAGGAGTTGAAGTCGCAGTAGCCGCACTTCGCCGTGCAGAAGGGGATGTGCAGGTAGAGGCCGATCGGGTCGCTGGTCACACATGGATCGTAGCAAGGGCGGGCATCGCACGCGACGTGGGAGGATGACGGGGGCTGCGGTCTGGCGGACTCATGTGCTCCGCGTCGCACCCGGCTTGAACACGGTTCCTCACGCCGCGCTGGATACTGACTGGCACGTGCCGGTCGGTCGGCGCGCGTCTCGCGCGGGCTGAAGGCCCGCGCTCCGGGTGGCGCCCGGCGGCAGAGCATCATCCGTCTTCCCGTCACCGCCCAGCCCATGGGGGACGGCGCCCGTCGCACGAGTCTCATCCTGTGACGGCGGCGAGCCAGCCGGTGGCGAGCACCGCCGAGCCGGCGCCCAGGAGGCCAAAGCCCAGTTGGAGCGCCGCGGCGTCCCGGCGGAGCGCATAGGCCGCGATGCTCGCTGCGAGGCAGGCGGCCGCGACCACGGCGGCGGGCAGGTACCAGCGGAGGTGGTAGCCGACAGCGGGGACGAGCCCGACGGTGATCGCGAGGGCAAGGCCAAAGGCGACCCAGCCGATCCGCATCGACCGTCGCGCGCCCAGCCGGTGGGGCAGGCCGAGGATCCCGCTGGCGGCGTCGCCCTCGATGTCGGCGACGGTGTTCTGCAGGTGCAGCGCGAGGCCGATGAGGGCGCCGACCGGGATCAACCACCAGAGCACGGGCCGCCACTGGCCGAGTGTGGCCCAGACCCAGAGCGGCAGCGTCGGGATGGCGACCATGTACGGCACCGCGCTGAACAGCGTGCGCTTCAGGCGCGCGTCGTACGCGAGGCCGCAGGCAAGGCCCAGCAGCGCGAGCAGGAAGCCGCTGGGGCCGAGCGTCGCCGCCAGTGCGATGCTGGCTGCGCTCAACGCGAGCGCGAGCGCAGCCGCGACCGGCGCGGGTACGAGGCCGGCAGCGATGGGCTTCCACAGCTTGGTGCGCGCATCGAGGTCGCGGTCGAAGTAGTCGTTGGCGACGCCGATCGCGCTCTGCGCGCAGAGCATCAGCAGCAGCATGCGCGAGAGCAGCGCCAGGTCCGGGACGCCGCGCCCTGCGACGAGCGCCAGGCCGAGCGTGGCCGCGACGTTCAGCAGCGTCGGGAACGGGTGGATGACGCGGGCAGCGCGGAACGCCCGTCCCGCGCGAGCGCGCGCAGTCCGGCCGGCGACGCCTGGTACGAGCGGGATCGCGTCCGAGCCCACGCGGCTCCTCCCTGCGCTGTGCTGGAGATCATACTCCGCCCGGCACCCAACGGATCGGCGGCGGCGGGCATCGTCGCAGGCACGCCGGGCCTGACAGACCCTCGGGCAACCACGGAGCTAGACAAGGCCCGGGCGGCACATGGCCCTGGCGCATGGCCCTTGTCCCCCCCATTGAAATTCACATATGCTGGCGCGGGTTCACCGCCGGGTGAATGGAGAATTCTTTTCTTGTAACGGCGCGTGCTTGCACGCTGAATGGGCAAAGGAGGTCGGTCTCTTGGACACATCATTGGACAGGAAGCAGTGGTCACCCATTCGCGCGGCGGTGCTGGCCGTGGTGGTGGCGGCGGCGGCCCTGTCGCTGCTCCCGGGCGCCCGCGGCGCCCGCGCCGCCACCGGCGACTCCCTGGGACAGATCACCGCGGCGACGCCCGCCTGCAGCGTCGGCACCGGCGTGGCGTTCGACGGCAGCCACCTCATCTTGAGTTGCTGGGGGAGCAACCAGCTCTGGCGCGTCAGCCCTGCCGACGGCTCGCTCATCGACACGCTCACCATCGCGGGCCTGAGCGACATCGGTGCGATGGCGTGGGACGGCTCACGGGGCAAACTCTGGGTCTGCGAGAGCGGCAACCAGGTCTACCTTGCCGACACGAGCGCGCAGACCGCCACGAGCCAGTTCTCGTCGGGCGGCTGCATCGACGGTCTGGCGTACGACGGCGCCGACGGCACGCTCTGGGCGAGCGCGGACGCGTCGGCCACGCTCCGTCACTACAAGGCGGATGGCACGCTCCTCGGCACCTTCAACCTCTCCGCCAAGCTCGGGGGAACATACGGAAACTCCGGCATCGCCGTCGGCGGCAACATGCTCTACCTCGCGAACAACGGAGGCTCGCAGATCTACCAGTGCACGAAGGATCTCGTCACGTGCACCCTGATGTCCACCTTCCCGCGCCGGCTCGAAGACCTCGAGTGCGACAACGTCACCTTCGCGCCGAAGGGCGCGATCTGGAGCAACGATGCCTACGACCGCATCCTGAACGCGTGGGAGATCCCCACCGGCACCTGCACCTTTGGCGGCGGCGCCGTCGGTGGCAGCGGCAGCGGTGTACCCGTGCGCACGGCGACGCCGACCTCGACGCCGTCGCCCAAGGCGACGCCCACATCGCCGCCCACCTCCACGCCGGCACCGGCCAACACGGTGGTGGCGACGCAGGTGCCGCCGGCCCCGGTCGGGGTGGTCGGCGCGGGTGCACGGGGGCCCGCGATCACCGCGCCGAACACCGGCACCGGTGCATCCGCGGCGAGCGAGAGCACGGCGTCGTCCGGCTGGCTCGCGCTGCTGGCGGCCGCCGGCATCGCGTTGCTGGGCGCTGGCGCCGCGATCGCCGTGCGGGCGCGCCGGTAGAGCCGGCAGCCGGTCCGTCGCATCGACTCGGGGGGTGGTCCGCACGGGCCGCCCCCTGTGGTGCCTGGGCGGCGTCCCCCTTCCCCCACCTCCGTCCGCCTCCCCACAGTGGGAAGAGGCCAGCCGGACGGGGCCCGTATGGCACGGCCCGTCCGGGGGCCGGGGTTAAGGTTCGCGCGCGCGCTGCTCGGGGTAGCCGCGCGCGGCGATCGGCCAGACGCCCACGACCTCATCGCCCTCTACCGCGTACAGCACGTCGTGCAGGTTGATCGTCGGGTCGATGTGCGACGGCCACAGCTCGATGCGGTCGCCGACGGCGAGCGCAGACTCCGCCGGTAGCGCGATGGTCGCGTGCTCGTCGCTCAGGAAGAGCACCTTCGCACCGTCGATGCCCTTCACCGCCGGGTTCCCGTGATCCATCGAGCACGCCTTGTGGCCGTTGTCCGACGCGCACTGCTCCGGCCGCGGCCGGCTGAGCACCGTGCCGAGCACGCTGAACGCCTGCTCGAACGGGAGGCCGAGCTTCGCGTAGGCGGTGTCCATCAGGACGTACGAGCCAGCCTGGATCTCGGTGACGCCCGCCATGCGGCCGGTGATGTCGTAGGTGCCGGTGCCGCCGGCGCTGACGGTCTCGCACGGCAGCCCCGCCTCGCGCATCATGCGCGCCGTGCTGAGCAGGCGCTCGAGCGCCTTCGCCGCGCGGGCCGCCCGGTCGG
>JAKAMA010000272.1 GCA_021813085.1 Chloroflexota bacterium
ACGCGTCCTCGAAGCCGGGAGCCTGCGCGCGCAGCCGCGCCACCTCCTCCATCACCATGCGCCGGCACTCGACCTCCGCGAACGTCAGGTCATCCGGGTCCGTCGCGTCGATGCGGCGGGCGATGCGCTCGGCGGCACCCCACGGCATCAGCGCCTGCCCGGGCCGCACCGTCCGGAAGAAGAAGCCGCCACGCCCGGACTGCGCGGCGTCGACATCGCGCACGCCGGCCATGCGGAACCAGAGCCACGGGTGCACCTGCTCCTGCTCGAAGGACTCGCCGGCCAGCGCGAACACGTCGCCGTCGCCCGTCGCATCGATCACCTGCGCCGCCCGCACCGCCTGTGCGTCCGCCTTCGACGTGAACACGACGTGCGACAGGCGCCCCGCCGGCCGCCCGTGCGGCCGCTCCAGCTCGAAGACCACGTCGCTCGCCCAGCGGTGCAGCATCAGCCGCACCCCGGCCTCGGCGATCCAGGTGTTCGCGACGAACTTGAACTCCTCCGGATCGTACGCGACCGAGTAGCGCACGCGGTGCGGCCCCGCACCCCACACGAGCCCCCAGCGCCGGTACTGCTCGACGAGCGCGCCGTCCGCCGCGCCCCACTCCCGCCGCGGCGGATAGAAGCACGCCCCGCGCGCCTCGAGCCGCTCGACGAGCTCCTGGCACTGGCCGGCGACCACCTGGCGGCCGTTGCCGTCGTCGAGCGTCAGCAGCAGCACGATCAGCCCGCCCGACGCGAGCCCGCCGAGGTAGCCGTAGCGCTCGACGAGCACGACGTCGGCGCCCTGCCGCGCCGCCGCGACCGCCGCGGCGATGCCGGCCGCGCCGCCGCCGACCACCAGCACGTCGCAGGCGGCGACGACCGGCACGCGCCGCTCGGGGAGGGTGATGAACTCCGTCATCGCGCATCGATGGTACGCCCGCGCGGATGCTGGCGCATCCGGCGCGGGGTGAGAATCGTGTCGTACACGCGCACCGGAGGGTGGCAAGGATGGGCGGCGCGGCCCCGGTGCGGCTGGCGCCCCACGCGGGCGCGCGCCGTCCTCACGTCACCCGCGTACAGCCGCGCGGCGTACACGCCGCCCGCCCGCTACGGGTCTGTCCCCAGACGGCCCTGTCGGCGGGCATCCTCCCGCGCCTCTACCTTCAACCTTTCACATTCCAGTGTCCGGCCACCGAGCGCGTCTATGTTCGTGACAGATGTGCTCGAAGAAGCGGAACAGCGCGAGCCACTGCGGGAACGTCAGCCGCGACGGCCGCGCATCGCGCGAGAAGCGCAGGTCGCGCGACAGCCGCGCGATCTGGCGCCAGGTGAAGCGCCCGCCGAGCGCCGCCCGCATCGTCGGTGCTCCGAAGCAGTCCCGCACGAAGGCGCGATAGTCCGCCGCTTCGGCGGGCGCGACGAGCGGCCGCGCGCGCCGGTGCACGCGAAGTAGCGCGCTCTCGACGGAAGGCGGTGGCGCGAAGTCCGAGCGCCGGAGCGTCCGCGCAATGGTGATCTGGTACCAGGGCTTGTGGAGGAGCGAGAACAGCGTCTCCGAGGGGTGGCCGGCGAACTTCCACGCCGCTTCGCGCTGGACGATGAGCAAGGCGTCGGTGGCGGCGCTCTCCAGCACCCGGCGCACGACGGCCGACGTGATGCCGTACGGCACGCTCGACACGACCGCGTGCGGCCGCGCCGGCGCGCGGAACGACAGGAAGTCGGCGTGATGACACTCGACGTTCGTGCGGCCGATGAACCGCGCGCGCAGCGAGCGGAACAGCCGCACGTCCTTCTCGACGGCGATCACGCGGAACCCCGCGTCGGCGAGCGCCTCGGTGATGATGCCGCGCCCGGGCCCCACCTCGAGCACGAGCGACCCGCGCGGCAGCCGCATGCCGCCGACGAGCGCGCGGGCGAGCCGCCGGTCGCGCAGGAAGTGCTGCGACAGCTCGGGCCGTCGCGCCGTGACGGTGCTGGACTCTGGGTGATGGTGGTGGTGTCGCTGCGCCACGTCGTCCTCCTGCCGTCGAGGGCGACGATGCGCGCGGGGAGGACGCGTGTGGCGTACGGACTGGTGTGCGCGGCATCGGGCGCCGTCGACAGGCGCGCTGAACCGAGCCTGTGACCGGGTGGGTTGGCCCCGGAGGGCCGGCGGATCCGCCCCGCGCCGGACTCACATCCGACGGGTTCGGACCGCTAGAAGCGCCTCTTCGTGATGCCGCACATCTGCCGGGACCGTAGCGGCGTGCGACGAAGAAGTCAACGCGCACGTAGGCTCAGCGGCGCCAGTTCACGATAGCCTGCGCCGCGTCGCTGGCGCCGGCAGAGTGCCTCCGGGAACCTCGTGTGTTCGGCGGCTGGTCGGCCGGCCATCCGTATGCCCGGATCGATGCGCGCAGTCTCCCCCTCTCCAACCCTTTGGAGAGGGGCCGGGGGTGAGGTCCGGCCCCTTACCCTCGCTCCGGCTCCAGCAGGCCGTAGCCCCCGTCGTTGCGCTTGTAGAGGAGCGCGTAGTCGTTCGACCGTGCGTTGAGGAAGAGGAAGAAGTCGTGGCCCAGGAGGTCCATCTGCGCCAGCGCCTCCTCCTGCGACATGGGCTTGGCGTCGAAGCGCTTCACGCGCACCACCTTGCCGGCGATGTACTCGTCGGCGCTCTCCGCCCCGTCGTCCTCGCGCGCCTCACGTGCCGGCGCCAGCGATGCGGCCGCCTGGCCCTCGCCCGCACCAGCCGCCGCGCCGCGGCGATGCCAGTCGTGCAGCCGCTTGCCGTGCCGCTGCGCCTGGCGCGAGAGCACGGCGACCGCCTCGTCGAGCGCGACGCGCGGGTCGGCGCCCCGCTCCTCGGCGCGCAGGATGGCATCGCCCGCGCGCACCGTGACCTGCACGGTGTAGCGGTGCGCCGCCGCCTTGGTGTCTTCACGCGCGACCTCGACCACCACGTCGTCGATGCGCGGCAGGTAGCGGTCGAGCCGCCCCAGCTTCTTCTCCGCCTGCTCGCGGAAGCCGTCGTATACCGATGTGTGATGGGCGCGCAGTACAAGGTTCATGTGCCGAGTGTAGCCGTCGCCGCCCGCCGGGCGAAAGCGGGGTATCCACCGAACTCCGCCGCCGCGGGCCCGCGCACCGGCGTCATCTGCCGCCTCCGATGCGCCGCCAGCGGACGGTGTACAGCGCACCGCCCGCCACCGTGCCGCCCGGGACGAGACGCACGAGCGGCGACCAGAGCACATCCTGGCCGGCGGCGATCACCGGCGCGGCATCGCGCCTGCGCCGGGGTACCTTTGCATCGATGTACACATCGTGCAGCTTCGCGTGGCCGCTCCCGGCGCCGAGCGATACGCGGTCGCCCGGGCGGCGGGCGCGCAGGGCGGCGTCCGCCGGCAAGTGGAGTGTCGTCTGCCCGTCCGCGTGAACGACCGCGTCCGCATCGGCCGATGCCCCGGCCGCCGGACGGCCCGTCTGGGCGCGCACGTCGACCTCCCAGGCGCCGAGCACGCCGGAGAACGGCGGACGATGGACGGTGCCCGGCTCCACCGCGGGCTCGACGAGCGGCCCGACCGACAGCAATAGCTCGCCTGCATCGACGGTGAGGATGACGCCGCGCGGCAGCTCGAACGTCGCGCCTGTGCGGGCGCCCGCGGCGGCGGCCATCGCCGCGTAGTGGCGGCGGCCGAAGTCGCGCGCGTCCCCGAGCAACTGCTCGATCGCCAGGCGCCACGCGTAGGGTGCAAGCTCCTGGCCGAGCCGGCGCAGCGGCGCACGGTCGAGCGCGACGGCGCGCCCTCCTTCGGCCGTCCGCGGCGGCGCCGCCTGCTTCGCCGCCGCTTCGAGCGTCGCGAGGCTCGCGCGCGCCAGTTCGCCGGTACGCAGGATGAGCGCGCGCGCCTCGGGCGTCTCCGCATCGACATCGGCCAGCATGGCGCGCACGCGGTTGCGCGCGATGCGCGGGTCGTCGTTGGTCTCGTCGTCGACGAACGCGAGGCCGCGGGCCGCGCAGTACGCGCGCGTCTCGGCGCGCCTGACCGCGAGCAGCGGCCGGACGAGGCGCAGGCCGGACGGCCATGCGCGCTCCGGCGCGATGCCGGCGGTGCCGCGGGCGCCGCTCCCGCGCAAGG
>JAKAMA010000273.1 GCA_021813085.1 Chloroflexota bacterium
GAAATGTTCGCGTGCACGACGCGCCGAGGTACGGCCAAAGAGCCTCACGATCACGGCCGCCGCCGCCACCAGGGCTGTTACGCCGCAGGGCTCGCGTCTCGGTTCGCTCTGGTTGGGTCAAACTTCGGAAAGACGCACGCCCGCCGCTCGAAGGACGTCTGAAATCAAAGGAGGCCGGAGACCGACCTTCGATCTCCGGCCTCCCACGAAACCAACACATGGTGGGCCCTCAGGGATTCGAACCCTGGACCGACGGATTAAAAGTCCGCTGCTCTGCCAGACTGAGCTAAGGGCCCGATGCAGTGTAATCCGCCCGGCGCCCCATCGGCGAACCGGCATGCTCGAACCGGGCCTACGTCAGGGGACCGGCGGCGCGGTCGGCGTGATCGTCTCCTCCGGCGGCGGCGTGGGCGTCGGATTCGGCGTCACCTCGATGTGGTCCATCACGTAGAGCGGGACCGTCGCCGCGTCGCCGTACACCTGGTGCAGGTAGTCGGCGTCCGCCACGACGATCTGGCCGTCATCGCGCAGCACGCGCATCTGGATCTCGTCGAAGCGGCCGTTGCGTGCGACGAACCAGTACATATCGCCGGTCTTCACGTTGAACGTGATCAGCGACGTGCCGTTCACGTTCGTCAGCTTCACCAGCGACGGCACCGGCACCGGCCCCGCGGCCACGTCCATGCCGGAGATCGTCCAGCCGTCCGCCGGCGACGGGATGAGCGTCGTGAAGCGCCCGGCCGCCAGCCTGATCCAGTTCACGTTGCCCGTAGCATCCTCCGGCGTCTCCTCAACGCGCACGCCGGCTCGCGGCGTCGACGTTAGGGTGGGCGTCGCCTCGGGCGTCGTCGATCCGGTCGCCGACGCTTCCGGCGTGTCCGTCCCGGGCTCCGGCGTCGACGTCGCGCCGGTCAGCGCTTCGAGCGGCACGCTCGGTGTCACGACGCGCGGCAGCGAGTCCGGCCGCGTCACGAGGATCGAGTCCGAGCGCACCACCGCTTCCTTCGACACGTCCCGCGCCTGGGCGAGCGCGTCCTGCGCCGACGGGTCGATCTGCGGCTCCGCCTGCTTCAGCGCCACCTGCTCCCGCTCCGCGAGCGTGTGCAGGCGCGCGACGTCGCCTGTGTTCCAGTCCGGCCCGGCCTCGTCCACCAGCGGCTTCGTCTGCTCGACAAGCCGGTCGAGCACGCCGGGGCCGATGATGCGGCCGCGCTTCGTCAACTGCTCGATCTCCCGCGCCCGCTCCTCGGCGATGTCGAGCTTCACGTCGCGCTTCGCTCCGTCCGTGAACGCGAACGCCAGGCGGACGCGCTCCGTCTGCAGCTTCACCGGATACTGCCAGTCGCCCGGCAGCGAGTTGTCCGCCGACGCGACGGTGTACGTCGAAAACGAGAGCGCCGCGATCAGCACCGCCGCGGCGCTGGCCATCGCGCGCGCGTGCGTCTGGAACAGCCGCGCCAGCCGCGACTCGCTGCCCTCGCGCGCCAGGCGCATCTGGTGCGCCGCCGCGAGGAAGCGTACGCGCGCCGCCACGAAGAACGACGGATGCGGCTCGACATCGAATGCCTCGTGCAGGCGCTGGCCGCTCGCCACGAGGAACCGCTCCCGCGACGCGCGCGCGAACTCCTCGGGCGGCGCCGTCTCGCCGTACGCGGCCATGAGCTTCGACGCGGCGAGCAAGTGCGAGCGCAGCTCGGCGGCGTGCTCCGGGTAGCGCCGGAGGCACTCGTCGACGTCCCAGCGGCCCTCGCGCAGGGCCTCCAGGCATTCGCTCAGCCGCGCTTCGAACTCGTTCATATCTCCTTCGTCACCGACAGCGGCGGCACGGGCGCCGCGAGCAGCTTCTGCAGCTTCGCGACGGCCTTATGCTGCAGCACCTTGACGTTCCCCTCGCGCTTCCCCAGCGCCTTCGCCGTGTCCGCGATCGACAGCCCGACGGCGAACCGCAGGGCGATCACCTCGCGCTGCGCGTCGGGCAGCAACTGCGCTGCGCGGCGCACCTCTTCCATCGTAATCTGCTCTTCGACGCTGGCCGCCAGGTCGTGTCGCCCGTCGGCCAGGTCGAGCGGGATCTCTGTCGTCGAGCCGCCGCGCTGCGCCGCCCGCCGGAAGTGCGTCGCCACGTGGTTGTGCGCGATGCGGAACAACCACGACGAGAACGGCACGTCCCGCCAGCGGAAGGAGCCGATGGCCCCGAGCATCTTCAGGAAGACCTCTTCCGTCAGATCCTCGGCCTCCGCCGTGTTGCCGATGCGCGCCACGGCGTAGCGATAAACGCGGGGCATGTACCAGTCGTAGAGGTCGGCCAGCGCCTGCTGATCCCCCAGCCGGGCCCTGTCGACCGTCTCGCGTTCGACGTCCAGCGAGACGGACTGGAATCGCGGGAATTCCAACCCGATTACCTCGTTTCTGAACAAAGGCACCGGGGGCATGGTACAGGTTCGCCTCAGAGGCCGTCCACGCGCGCGTTCTCTCCATCAGAATGAGAACGCCGGACGGGCGACAAAGGTTAACCGTTTACGGGCCCCGAAGCGCCTAATTGCGCCCTCGAACGCGCGTCAAGCGGCCGATTCAGCTTCCGGGCGGCGCTTGCGCACTCGCGGCCTGGTTCCAGTCGCGGACTGCGGCCTCCATCTCGGCGTACACGCGCGGCACCGCCGCCTGCCAGTCGCCGGGGATCAACGCCGTCCGGGGCGAGATCCGGCCGTAGCGGATGCGGTAATAGAGGATGGAGATCACGTCGTTGCGGACGCTGCTGCCCACCCGGTCCAGCATCGATTCGAGCCGCTGCCGCACGTCATCGGGCACCTGCCCGGCCGGGTAGGAGCGGCCCAGCAGCAGCAGCGACTCCGGGTCGTCGAGTTGGCCGCCGACAACCCATTGGTGCCGCGCCTCGTCGAGGTTCCCCTTCTCGTCGTACCAGCGGCCCAGCTCCGTGCGCGCCGGGCCGAAGTCCGGCTGGCGGCTCACCGCGAAGTCCAGGTGCTCGAACGCCCCATCGAGCTGGCCCTGTCCCATCATGATCGAGGCCAGCTCGACGCGCAGCGTCACATCGTTGGGCGCGGTCGCGAACAGCAGGAACTTGCAGCCCTCGGCCGCCGCATCGAGCCCTGACAGCGACACGCTGGCGTCGGAGCGATGAGCTCGCACCAGGTACGCGCCCTCGGTGCACTGGTTCAGACCGAGGGACGAGTGCCGGAGAATCTCATCGAAGTGCGTCCGGCGGAACGAACTGCCCTGCCAGAACGCGGAGTCCGCCAGCCCCGCGTCCATCGAGATCACCTGCCCGTACGTCTCGACGGCATCGTCGGTCCGGCCGATCTCCTCGTACACCTCGCCGGCGAGCAACACCGGCGGCACGTGGTAGATCGCCAGCCGCGCGATCTTCGCCTCGCCCGCGGCGTCGTCGTCGCGCCCCGCGAGCTGGTACGCCTTGGCGAGGTTGGCGTGCGCGAGGTCGCTCCGCCGGTCGAGCGAGACCGCGCGCTCCAGGTGGACGATCGACTTATCGATGAGCGAGCGGTCGGTGCCGCCGGTCCTGACGAACGACTCCGCCTGCGCCTGGCCGAGGGCGAGCTGGTACACCATCATGCTCGAGTCGGCGTTGACAGCGCGTTGCAGCGCCTCGAGCGCACCCGGCTCGCCCTTGTTCGCCTTCTCCATCCCCTGCCAGTAGTCGTAGTGCGCGCGGTCCGACCGGTACCAGCCGACGAGCGGCACGATGAGCACGACGAGCACCGCCGCACGCAGCAGCATCGGCCCGCGCCGCACGACGAACTGCGGCACGCGCGGCCACGCGAACGGCGGCGCGCCCGCCGTCGATTCGGCGTAGTTCCGCGCGATGATCGCGCCGACCGCCGCGAGGCCGAACGCCGGCGCTTTCCAGATGTTGCCTGCATCCACCTGGTTGTGCGCCGAGAAACCGACCAGCGCGCCGCCGAACGCGACGGCGAGCAGCCGCTGCTCGAGCGTGCCCGTGCGCCACGTCCGGTACAGCGCGAATGCGACCGCCGCGGCCGCGACGATCAGCGCGACGATGCCGGCGATCCCGGCGTCATCGGCGAACT
>JAKAMA010000274.1 GCA_021813085.1 Chloroflexota bacterium
CGGTGGAGATCGGCACCTGCACGACACTCCCGGTTGTGAGCGACACCTTGTAGATGATGCCCGCGTTCGGCGACGCCACGTACGCGAAGTCGCCTCCGACCCCAACGCCCGCGGCAGAAGCGAACGCACCATCGACCCGCAGCAGCACGCGGCCCGACCTGTCGAGCACGAACAGCGACCTTGCGCCGCGGTCGAGCACCACGATCCGGCCATCGGCGGTGGTATCAAGATCGCCAATATCGCGCGCGGGCGTCCTGACTGTGCGCTGCGAGCCGTCGGGAGCGATCAGGGTGAGCCGATCGCCCGACCCGGTGACGACCGTGCCATCGGGCAGCACGGCGACGCCGGAGGGACGGCCGCGGACGGCGCGGCCAGCGCTGCCCCACGACGCGTCGAGGGCAAACGTGACAAGGGCCGGTTGTACGAACGGGCCGGCGGGCGGCGTGAACTCGCTGCCATCGGCGAGCTGCCAGACACCGCCCGGAACGCGCAGCGAGAGCGCCCACGCGGATGGGCCGGGGTTCGCGTACTGCAGCGAGACCGTGTGCGGCCCCGCCGCGAGCGTCACGGTCCCCTCGACGCGCTGGGCCGGGTGGGCGCCGCCGTTGTCGACGACGAGCGCGCCATCGACGAACAACTGGGCCGAGGAGCCACCCTCGAGCGCGAAGCCGTACGAGCCCGCGGCCGCCGCGTCATAGACACCGCGATACTCCGCCGAACCCACCCCGTCCGGCAGCGCGCCCACAGCGAACGGCACATGTGTGACCTGCACCGGCGGCGAGCCGAAGTCGCCGCCCGAGCGGAAGATCACCTGGAACCCGCGCACACCGAGTGTCGTCGCGTACAGCACGTCGGCAGCGTTAGCGGTGTGGCCGGCGAGCGAGAGCGTCGCCGACGTCCGGCCGGGCCGCACGACGCCGGCGATCAGGCGCACGCGGTGCTCACCGAAGCTGAGCGGAATCGGCGGCGACGTGACGGTGCCAACGCCCGCGGCCACGCGCTGGCCGTCGATCTCAATCGCCACATCACCCGGCGAGGCGAGGGTGACCGACGTCGGTCCGGGATACGAAGCCACCCACACGTACCCGTCCCAAACGGCCGTGAACCGCCCGCTGCTGAGGTCGGCCTGCGTCCACGTGCGGTCCGGCGGGCTGTGGGTGGTGGACGCGGGCCTGGAGGCGATGTCGCTCCCACTGTGCAGCGTCACCGGGAGCGCGTGCGCGGCGGCGATGTCGGACGCGGGGATGGTGACGATCGTGAAGTATGTGCGTCCGAAGGGGTCGACGTCATCGTGGCGGACGAGATGGGGGTACAGCCGCCGCAGCGTCGGGATGATGCCAACGTCGCGGGTGTCGATGATCAGCAGCGCGTCGCGCGTGCTGCGCGGGAACGCGACCTGCGCGGTCGGCACGTAGCGGTGCGTGATCTTGCCGCGCGTCAGGACTCGCACCGCCGGGTGGTCGTAGAAGTCCCCGGCGATGTACACGTCCTCGCTGGCCGCCGCTCGCGCCGCGATCTGCCCGACCTGCGTGTAGACGGGCGTGAAGGCGTCGTAGACCGCCTGTGCGTGCGCCTGCTCGTCGAAGAGCTGGTGGTAGTTCAGCACGGCGCTGCCACCAACCAGGGCGACGGCGACGAGCGCGAACAGCGCCGCACCTGCGCGCGCCGGCGCAAGCGCGCGGTAGAGGAACCCGACGGCAAGGCCGGCAACGAGGAAGAGCGGCGGGATCGCGCCCACCGCACGGATCCCGCTCGGATTCTCGACGCTGATCGTCAACGCGCCGGGGACGAGCGCGAGCACGAGCCAGCCCGCCATCGACCCCTTGCGCCAGTCACGCACCGACCACACGCACACCGCGAGTCCGAGCACGAGCAGCGCCGCCGAGACCTCGTCGAGCATCGGATGGTACGGCCAGTTGTGACGGCCGTTGCCGTCGCCGCGGACGTTCATCATCTCCACCGACGCGCGGATGTTGTGCCACAGGGGCTCGTAACTGTGCGTGCGGTCGATTTCTCGGAAGACGTTGACGTCGCGTGTGCGCGCCAGCACCTGGTCCTGGTGCAGGATGCTGTACTGGGCGAGCGGCACGACGACGATCACGAACGAGGCGGCGTAGATGACAAGGCCCGGGACGTTGCGCAGCAGGAGGCGGCGCTCCGCGATCACGATGTACAGCAGGAAGAAGGCGATCATCACGGGCACGAAGCGGAAGCCCAGGTAGGTGTAGAGGCCGGCCGCCAGCGAGCCTCCCGCCATGAAGAAGTAGAACCGGCTCTTCGTCTCCAGGGCGCGGATCAGGAAGTACACCGCCATGATCTCGAGGAGCGGCTGGAGCGACGCCTCCCACGAGATGCGGCTGAACGTCACCGGGAAGCGCCCCACCGCGAGCAGCGCCGTGGCGACGAGCGCGGGCATCGGGCCGAGCAGCCGGCGAGCGAGGAAGTAGAAGGCGACGACCGCGGCCAGCCCCGCCAGCGCCGGCACCATCCGGAAGGCGAACACGGTGTACCCGAACGCCTTGAACGACGCGATCAGCAGGTAGAAGAAGATCGTCGAGTGCCCGAAGTTGGAGCTCCGCCAGACCGTCAGGTGGTGGCGGTCGATGATCGCCAGCGCATCGGTACCGTTGATCGCCTCGTCGAACCAGAGGCCGGGCGGGAACTGCGAGAAGCGGTAGAAGCGGAAGAACGCCGCGAGGCCGATCACCCCCACCAGGAGCAGCAGCTCCCAGCGCAGCGACAAGGTGAACCGCGCATGCGAGACCGAACGCGCGCCGGGCGTTTCCGCCGGCCGCGCCGGCGGATGGGCAAGCAGCCACGCGGCCGCGGCGAAGAGCAGCACCGCCAGC
This sequence comes from Chloroflexota bacterium, assembly GCA_021813085.1. GTDB lineage: Bacteria > Chloroflexota > Dehalococcoidia > DSTF01 > JACRBR01 > JADMII01. The sequence continues at coordinate 2,850 of JAKAMA010000274.1, forward strand.
ACGAAGCCGTATCCGGCGCCGGGCACCGGCGACACCTGGGTGATGGCGAACTGCGTCGCCAGCGCGATGACGACGGCGGCGAGCGCGAGTGCGCCGGGCGCGTACGCGCGCAAGCGCTCGGCCGCAGGGGCTCGGCGCGCGTCCGCCGGTGCTGGGGCTGGTGGCGGATCGACCGGTCCCTGGGTGCTGGAATCCATGCAACTCCGCGCTTCGTCGTGTGCCGCGCCAAGTATACGGCAGCGCCGCGGGGCCAACGCTAGGCGCCGGGTCTGGGCGGCGCCACCGTGTCCGGCGGTGTCTCTCGCTGTTGGAGCAGCCACAACCGGAAGTAGCGCCCGCGCAGCGCCAGCAGCTCATCGTGCGTGCCCTGCTCGACGATCTCGCCGTGGTGCAGCACGATGATGCGGTCGGCGCTACGCACGGTCGCGAGCCGGTGCGCGATGATGATGCTCGTGCGACGCGCGGTCAGCCGGTCGAGGCTCTCCTGGATCAACGCCTCCGTCTCGGAGTCGATGCTGGCCGTGGCCTCGTCGAGCACCAGCATCACCTCGGGATCGAACGCGACCGAGCGCGCGAACGCGAGGAGCTGCTTCTGGCCGGTGCTGAGGTTGGCGCCCCGCTCGACGAGCTGGTGCTTGTAGCCCTGCGGGAAGGCGCTGATGAACCGGTCGGCGCCGACCAGCCGCGCGGCGTCACGCACCTGCGCCATCGAGATCGTCTCGTCGCGCAGGCGGATGTTCTCTTCCACCGTCCCGGTGAAAATGAACGGGTCCTGCAGGACGAGGCCGATGTGCTTGCGGACGTGTTGCTGCTTCGCCCGGGCGATGTCGATGCCATCGAGCAAGATGCGGCCCTGCTGGACGTCGTAGAAGCGCAGGAGCAGGTTGATCAGGCTCGTCTTGCCAGCGCCCGTCGCCCCCACAAACGCGACGCGCTCGCCGGGCGCGATGCGAAAGCTCACGTCCTTGAGCACCCACGTGCCGGGGACGTAGGCGAACGAGACGTGGTCAAACTCGACCGCACCGGCGATCTTCGCCGGCAGATCGGCAGCGTCCGGCGCGTCCTGCACGCCCTCGGGCTCGTCCATGAGCGTGAAGATGCGTTCGAGCGCGGCCATCGCCTGCTGGAGGATGTTGAAGCGGTCGGCGATCTCGCGCACGGGGTTGTAGTACATCGCGACCAGCAGCAGGAACGCGGACAGATTGCCG